>JAOUJX010000580.1 GCA_029882955.1 Gammaproteobacteria bacterium | reverse complement strand
TTCGACTACCGCGCCTGTCACCAGCCGCGCTATGCCCCTGTCACCGAGCACCAGGCGGTGCCGTTCCTGCTGGCTGACATAACCGACAAAAATGATCGGGTCCTGTTCCAGCAGGTGCCCGACCTCATCTCCTGCCTTCAGGTAACTGCCGACTTCGACCGGTAATCTGTCCAGAATACCGTCGAAGGGCGCGGTGATGCGGGTATTGCTGATCTCCAGTTCGATACGTTCTGCCAGTGCTTTCGAAGTGGCTAACTGAGCGGCAATCCTGGCCAGTTCGATTTCGGACTGAAGGTTGTCTTTCTGCAGCTTTTTGACACCCGAATATTCGAGTTCCCGTTGTTTAAGCAGGGCATGGGCCTCTGCCAGCCGAGCCTGGCGATCGCGCTTGTCGAGTTGCAGGATTAGCTCACCCTTACCAACTACGTTCCCTTTAGTGGCAGCCACCTGAACGACACGGCCATCGACTTCGGTGCGTAATGTAACAGCACGCGAAGCTTCTGTTCTACCGTTAAGTACTATTTCCTGGACGACACGTGTTGTTTCCGGGACACGAACGCGTACTTTCTGAATGAGTGTTCGGTTTAATGATGTTGACTGAGGCGCTGTTTTCTTTTCTTTGGAGCCGAGGTATCCCGAAGCCAGCCATGCGGATAACAGTAGAAATATGGATAGCGCATAAACAAGAGATTGATGCTTTTTAAACGGATTATTGATCATCATTCATCACACCAGTCCTCGGGTGAGGAGTATACAGGACAGTACCGGTATCACTCTTGCCGACCTTTTCTGATGATTATCAGTAGGCGTAAATTAAAATCAGAAGTAACCGACAAGGCTTAGATTTATAGCAGTAAAACCTTCGATCGAATTTTCATAGTATTGGGTGTAATCTGCCGTGAGTGCACCGCCGTCGAGGTTATGTTCGTAGCCAAAGTCAAAATCAGGGTTCTTTCAGGCGGTTTTAAGGCTACATATATTATGCGCGCTGAAATTGACGGAGATCAATGAAAGGGTATTCTTGAGTTCCCCAGAGCCGAGCAAGTCGACTTATTGTATATTTAATGGGTATGTGATTTCCAGCACTAGTCGAGCCCTGGCCAATATGCCAGAATACTCTGCATTTATCGTAGTTATCGCGTGACACCCAATGGATAAAACATTCATAACAGCCCAGCAATTGCTGGAAGACTCTTTTCGCCTTGCAAGCCAGGTTTACGAGGATAACTTTCGTCCCGAATTTATCATTGGTATCTGGCGTGGTGGCGCTCCGGTCGGGATCGCGGTGCAGGAATATTTTGAGTTCAAAGGTGTTGAAACCGACCATATATCGGTGCGCACTTCGTCGTATTACGGCATCGGCCAGCAGTCTAAATCAATTCGAGTGCATGGCCTTCATTACCTGATTGAAAACGCCAATGCGAATGACAGACTGTTAATCGTGGATGACGTTTTTGATTCGGGGCGTAGTGTTGATGCGTTAATAAAACAAATTAAAACCCAATCCCGACTGAATACGCCGTCCGATATTCGGGTGGCCTGTCCCTGGTATAAACCGGGTAAAAACCTGGTAGACTTCGAGCCCGATTATTTCGTACATCAAAGTGAAGAATGGCTGGTATTCCCCCACGAGCTTGCGGGGCTGGAAG
>JAOUJX010000579.1 GCA_029882955.1 Gammaproteobacteria bacterium | reverse complement strand
GGCAGCAGCTTGAACTGACTAACATCATCGAGTGCCTCGGCGATTCGATTCACTCGGTTATCGAGTGGAAAGTCATAGATAGGAGGCCCGTCAGCACGACGTCTCCAGTTTTGACGCAGGGTGGATACCGAATTGAGAATCACCGGTTGCGAACCATGAATCCATAGCACCGCAGCATCTGCATCGGCATCGGAGGCCGCCATCAACCAGGCCTTTTCCAGCGCCCTGGTATTGTCAATTCCACCATCGTAATCAAATTCGCGTAGTTTTTCAGCGAGGCTCTGGCTGTCACCGAATATTTCGACAGGCTCGTCTGCCGCAACGATTATCGATACATTGAGCGTGGCCGGTAGTTGTAAGACAACCGATGACAGTTGATCAACATATTCCCGCATCGACTTCGAACCATCGACAACAATGACCAGTCGATCTATTTTGTCCTGACGCCCTATAAAATGCTGAGTAATACGTTGTTTAGGTTTAGATTGATGGTCAATCGCGTAGGCTCGTGTAGCCCGACTATCGCGCGACACCAAAATAAGTTTACGCGTATGTTCTAAAGCAGCATTGGTTAATTTCTCGCGCAATGTCGAGCCCCCCGCATTCCCGGATTCGAATATCAGATGCGCAGGCTCACCCTGGTCAGATCCAGCTTCCAGCCACAGCGAATGCTCCAATTCAGGGTCAATATAAAAATTTCTCTGCTTAAATTGTGGCAGGCGTAATACCGCCTGACTCGGATTATTTAATCCAAGTGGCGCGGTTATGCCGATTCGAGCTTTCATCTTGC
Organism: Gammaproteobacteria bacterium; assembly: GCA_029882955.1. Classification (GTDB taxonomy): domain Bacteria; phylum Pseudomonadota; class Gammaproteobacteria. The sequence continues at coordinate 860 of JAOUJX010000579.1, read as the reverse complement.
CATCAACTGGCACGGGAAACATTTGCACTAAAACCGTATCTGCCCCGGCGGTGGTCACTAAAATTGGATCACGCTGACGTTGTACCACCTGCTCATAGGCCTGCCGTGCCTGTCCTCGCCCGGCAAAGGCCGCTTCGCGCTCCTCGCCATTAACCCACAGGGTTACGCGTGAAACGACCGCTCCCGGAGGCAGGCTGATCTGCGCCCTCGCCTCAGCCAGCCTTGATGAGCGGTTGGTAAATTCGAAGGTCCATTCCAGGTAGGCGATGGCCGCATCAGCATCGATACTACCGTCGATCACCGAGTCGCTCAGTTGCAGGTCTTTTAGCTTTTTACCGACGACTTCTCCGCCCTGGTCAAAATCAAAACCGAGCCAACCGTTGTCTTCCCATAGCCCCCGTCTTCGCAAAGAAACAGGCTCGGCATCGTTAAAGGCCCGCCCGGTCACGCGGAAATAAACCTCACGAGCCTCTTCGAGGCTCACCGATTTTCTATCCCATTTAACAAAAAAACTAATCATGTCAAGTGGTCTGCCACGGCGCGCATAGCTGTAGCTCAGGAGACGATCATGGTCGGCAAAACTGCGCAATAATCTTACCCCTTGTAGCTGCTCCTGGTTTTGCTGCGAGGTCGCCATACGCAGGCCGACTTCTGTCAAGGTAAAGGGCAGCTCGACAGCGATGATGGTCATCAATCCGGCGACTATGCCCCAGTTGGCGAGATTGAGTCGCGGCACCAGAGTTAAGGTTCTGTTCGGCCCCATCGGGTCGGTAATAACCGCTCGAGGTATCGCTCGACGGCACATAATCGCTGCAATCAAAGAAAGTAAAGGTGCCAGTGGTAATAGGCCTATGCCCCAG
>JAOUJX010000578.1 GCA_029882955.1 Gammaproteobacteria bacterium | reverse complement strand
ACGCAACCCGGTTTCGGCCAGGATTGCTGCCTGAGGTGATTCCGGGCTGTCGAGTGGGCTATGCTTCGCTCCAGATTCTCCATACAAACGAAAGACGTGACGCGCAATGCCAAGCGCCGCACTCAAGCCGGTGGAACGGATACCCCCGACCGTGATCCAGTTTCTATCCGCTTTGGCTTCGATCTGATATTCCTTGTGTTCGGTCGCTGGTCGCAGGCCGGCGTAGGCCGCGGTTACTGGCATCCCGCTTAGAGCAGGGAATCTTGAAACGGCGATGGCAATCAAATCCTTTAGCGTAGCCTGGTCGGTTAGCGCTTCGTTACGACTGTCCTGCTCTTCTGCAGTTGGCCCTACTAGCAGATTGCCAAAAACAGTCGGGCAGATGACAACGCCCTTGGTTCGAGGTGTCGGCACTGGCAGGATAATCGAATTCACCAGTCTCGATGCGGCCTTGTCAAATACCACGAATTGTCCCTTGCGTGGTTTGATGGTGAAGGTTGTAGCGCCGAGTAGCTCTGAGTTGAGGGCATCCCCGTAGAGTCCGGCACAGTTGACGACATGACGGCTTTGTAAGGTTCCGCGTCTGGTTTCGAGCCGCCACAGGCTACCATCGAATTCACCGCGGATTACCTCGCTATTAGTATAAACCTGCGCGCCATTTTGCAGGGCCTGCCTTAAATATACGTATGGCGCCGACCAGGGGTCGACAATAGATTCTCCCGGTACCACGACTGCGGCCAATGCCTGCGTGGATAATTCAGGCTCAAGGTCAGCTAGCTCCTGCGCATTGATCAGCCGGGCATTGGATATACCGTTGCGGTGTGCCTGCTCGAGTATGCTGTTAAGTCCCTCGAGTTCCTCCTCGTTCCAGGCGACCACGTAGGCGCCGGTTTTTTGCAGTGGCAGGCCGAGTTGTTGATGGATCTCAGCGTACTCCCGATAGCCATCGCGGATACACGACAGCTCCAGAGAATCCGACGGCGCATCAAACCCGGTATGCATAATCGCGCTGTTACCCTTGCTCGCACCATCGAGAATATCGCTAGCCTTTTCGATGACCGCGACTCGTGCGCCTTCCAGAGTGAAGCGTCTCGCAATTGCGCAACCCACCACGCCCGCTCCGATCACAGCAACATCGAAATTATCCGCTGCTAAGGGGCTAAGCGGTGAACTATCGGCTGTCTGTTGGTATATTGTCATCTAAAGTCATCGATGAATTTGACTGAATGGTAATGTTATATGATCATATATTCAATAATTGTATAGAATACGGGCATGAAAACCAGAAATCGACAAATGAAAATTGTTGAGACCATTCGCGAAGAAGAGCGGGCGACTGTTGACGAGCTGGCTGCTCGATTCGACATCTCGCGTGAGACGATTCGACGCGATCTGACAAAACTGGCCAATTCGGGCAAAATCCAGAAAGTTCACGGCGGAGCCATCCTGCCACGAGTATTTGGTGAGGGGTCTTTTGGGCAACGTATGTCGGAAAATTCCGAAGCCAAGATGCGGATCGCTTCGAAAGCAGTTGAATTGTTCGGCGCCGGCGAGACCTTGTTCATTGATACGGGTTCGACAACGCTCTACTTTGCCGAAAAGCTGATAGAAGTTTCGGGGTTGACGATCATCACCAATTCAACCGAGATAGCGAAA
>JAOUJX010000577.1 GCA_029882955.1 Gammaproteobacteria bacterium | reverse complement strand
TGAACGCAGCGCCTGCCCAACCTGTGGCTCATGCTCTGGCATGTTTACTGCTAATTCGATGAACTGTCTGACCGAGGCGTTGGGTCTTTCTTTGCCGGGTAATGGCTCGATGCTGGCGACTCATGCCGATCGGGAACAATTGTTTCTCGAAGCCGGCCGCAAGATTGTCGAAATAACCAAACGTCACTACGAAGAAGACGATTACTCGGTGCTACCGCGAAGCATTGCGAATTTCCAGGCTTTCGAAAATGCCATGAGTCTCGATATTGCGATGGGGGGCTCCACCAATACGATTTTGCATCTGCTGGCCGCTGCACAGGAAGGCGAGCTCGATTTTACTCTGAAAGATATCGACCGTTTATCGCGAAAAGTCGGGCAGTTTTGCAAAGTGGCACCGAATACGCCGAAATATCATATGGAAGACGTACACAGAGCGGGCGGCATCATGGCTATTATCGGGGAGCTGGACCGTGCTGGTTTGATTCATAATCAACTGCCTATGGTGCATAGCGCCACGGTGACTGAGGCTTTGAAAAAATATGATATCGCCATCACTGATGATGAAGCGGTGAAGAAGTTTTTCAGCGCCGGCCCGGGCGGTATTCCTACACAAACGGCATTTAGCCAGGACACCCGTTGGCCTTCGCTCGATCTGGATCGCGAAAATGGCTGTGTACGCTCTGCCGAGCACGCCTATTCACAGGAAGGTGGGCTGGCCGTATTGTTTGGTAATATCGCCGAAGATGGCTGTGTAGTAAAAACCTCCGGTGTCGATGAAAGTATTCTGGTTTTCGAAGGCCCCGCACATATCTGTGAGTCGCAGGAAGACGCTGTCAGTGACATCCTTGAGGGTCTGGTCAAAGAAGGCGATGTTGTTATCGTTCGTTACGAAGGCCCGAAAGGCGGACCTGGTATGCAGGAAATGCTTTACCCGACGTCTTATATCAAGTCAAAGGGTCTCGGTAAGGCCTGCGCTCTGTTAACCGATGGACGATTCTCCGGCGGCACTTCTGGCTTATCTATCGGACATGCATCGCCCGAGGCGGCTGCTGGCGGAGCGATTGGTCTGGTCGAAGCAGGCGATACGATTAAGATCGATATTCCGAGCCGGACGATTAATGTTGATCTAAGTGCTGAACAGCTAACCGAGCGCCGAGCTGCGATGGAAGCCAAAGGCGACAAGGCCTGGAAGCCGGTAAAAGATCGTCCGAGAAAGGTGACTGCTGCTTTAAAGGCTTATGCAAAAATGGCCACCAGTGCTGACAGAGGCGCTGTACGTGATTTGAGTCTGCTGGATTAATTTTTCGCGTCATTGTGACCAGCTGGGCTTCGAAATATACGGTAATTACGGGGTCGAAACGGATCATCTGGCGTGAGTAAGCTTGAAAAGCGGCCTTTGACCAGTGCCCACTGGGGAACCTTTCGGGTAGAAACTGAGGCTGGCAAAGTCAGCGCATTGCACGGCTTCGAACAAGACGGCGATGTGTCGCCAATAGGGCAGGGAATCCTGGATGTACTGGATGGGCCATCCAGGATTAAAAGGCCCATGGTGCGTAAGAGCTGGCTTGAGTCGGGTGCAGGCGCTAACACTGACAAAAGAGGCTCAGATTCGTTTGTGCCGGTTTCCTGGGAAACCGCCGAGAGGCTGGTGGCTGAAG
>JAOUJX010000576.1 GCA_029882955.1 Gammaproteobacteria bacterium | reverse complement strand
TGTCGCGCTAATTTTACCAGTTGCCGAAGGAGTCGCGTTATTGGTCGTACTCATACTTGTTTATCCTGAAAAATAGTTTAGTTAAGGTTTAGGCATATCAATTGTGGTTCTGACATGCTTTTGATTGCGTATTCCACACCCTCTCTGCCCAGCCCTGCCGGAAAAGGTCCGCCAAATGGCATCGCATCGATTCGAAAATCTGTGCTGTCATTGATGATAATTGATCCCGTACGGAGTTGACGCAACGAGAAGGGTAAAGTGAGTGATTTTGTAAATACCGCTACTGCAAGCGATGCGCTCGCTTTCGATAATCGTGTAACCGCCTCTTCCAGGCCGTTAAATCGCTCGATTACCGTAATCGGTCCAAACACTTCTTCTGAATAAATCCGTGCCTCTTTTGAGACGTTTTCCAGCAGTGTGGGCTGGAAAGACCTGCCGGAACATCTACCGCCCGCAATAATTTTTCCACCCCGGGTTAAGGCATCGTCAAGAATTCCCACACATCGTTTAGCCGACTGTTCGTCTATCAGGTTACCCATATCGGTAGATTCAGACATAGGATCACCTAATTGAATCTCATTTGTCCCGACAACTAACTTCTGCACAACGGTTTCGTACACTGCGTCATCAATCAGTACACGCTGAACGTGCAAACAATTTTGGCCTGCGGCTGCAAACATACCCGAAACAATATTTTCTACAGCATTTTGTAAATCCGCATCAGGCATTACTATCGTAGAGCATATACCACCCATTTCCAGAGAGGTTGGTCTGCCGGCAGACGAAATAGCTACCGCTTTCCCGGTTGCGACACCGCCGGTAAAAGTAATCATTTTTACTGCAGGGTGCTCTACAAGACGTTTGCCGATTTCCGCCCCTTTACCCTCCATAACCTGAAATACCCCTTCAGGCAATCCATTCTGGGCAAACAATTTCTGCAATTGAATCGCTGATCCAGGGGTGGCTTCATGCGGCTTTACAATAACCGGACATCCAGCCGCAATAGCAGGGCCGACTTTGTGAGCAACCAGGTTTAAAGGATCGTTAAATGGAGTAATCGCTGCGACTAATCCGACCGGACGCATTTCGGTCCAGCCGATTCGACCTACACCCCTGGGAGCCTGGTCAAAAGGAATCATTTGGCCGATATTGCGCTTTGCCTGCTCAGCACAGAGCTTCAGGGTAACATGCGCCCGACCGACTTCTGAACGAGCTTCACGAATAGTCTTGATGCCTTCCTGCACAATGGTTTTAGCCAGAGCTTCCTGATGCTGAAGCACGCTATTCGCGGTATTTCCAAGCCATTCGGCCCTCAGGTAAGCGGGTGTAGAGGCAACGTCAGATTCGGCAGCTAAGGCGCGCCCTATAATCTGTTCGAATTTTACTTCGGGACGATTTTGAACACATCCGATTTGATTTTGATTCAATAACATCTGTCAATCTTTTAACTCTGGATTACCTGCAAGTCAGTCCTGGTTTTTGACCTGTATCATATGGGGAGACACAAGCCATAAACTAATAACGAAATTATAATCGTTGATAACGCATTAATCCGGCCTTACACTTAATCTCAACGCCAAATTACTGCAATATTATGAATACTAACGACGAAAATAGTATCGACCACATAGACAAACTTTTGTTGTCATTGCTGCAAAAG
>JAOUJX010000012.1 GCA_029882955.1 Gammaproteobacteria bacterium | reverse complement strand
CTGAGGGTAGAGCCCGGCAAACATTTCGCTACTTTCCTGGCCAGGCGTGAGGTGACAGGTGGCACACATCGCAGCGTAGTTGCCGGCACCGCGCCTAATCCGCTCGGCGTTGTCGAGTTCATCCGGTACGCTGATGTCCAACGCTGCCTTTGATATCGAGGCGTCGCGAACCTGCGCGATCAGTTTTTCGGTCACAGGCCAGTGCCGGTTATCAGCGCCGATATTATAGAAGCCGCTGAAAAAGAAAATGATGGTAGCGACCAGTGACAGGCCGCATATCGAAACAAATATTTTCACGTTCATAAATTATCCACTTATGCCAAATTACTATTATGACTAGCCGGGTGGTATTAGACTGGCTAATTATGTCGCTATTCCCCGATGATCGTCTGTAAGAATTACAGACCCGACTTGGATTGCAGGTTCACGGCAAGCTCTAGGCCAGGCACTCCTGCAACACTTCGACTACCCGGTCGATCTGTTCTTTTTCGATCACTAGTGGCGGCAACATGCGTATTACATTAGCGCCGGCCGGCAACGCAATAATACGATTGTCGAGCATTTGGGTAAGTTTTTCCTGCGCTTTTTGTTTGAGTTCTATTCCGATCATCAGTCCGAGTCTGCGAATGGCTCGAACCTGAGACAACTCTTTTTCTTTTAATCGAGTTTCGAAATACTCCCCGAGCTCGGACGCGCGGTTGGCCAGATCTTCATTCTGATAAACGTCTATCGCAGCCAGCGCAGCGGCGCATGCCAACGGGTTGCCACCAAAAGTTGTGCCGTGCAGGCCCGGGCCAACATTGAAGTCGGCACTGAGCATGGTTGCACCGATGGGTATGCCTCCGCCCATGGCTTTGGCGATGGTCATGATGTCGGGTTGCAGGTCGAAGTGTTCGCAGGCAAAAAACTTGCCGGTGCGACAAAATCCGGTCTGGATTTCGTCGATAATCAACAAGGCGCCACGTTCGTTGCAAAGCTCGCGCGCGGCAGCAACGTAGTCGACCTGAGAGGGGTTAACGCCGCCTTCGCCCTGTACCAGTTCGAGCATCACGGCTGCGGTTTTATCGTTGACCACTGCTTCGAGCTTTTCGATTTTGTTTAACGGCACATAATCGAATCCGGGTACCAGTGGTTCGAATGCCTCTCGGTATTTTTTGGTGAAAGTCGCGCTCACTGAGCCCATGGTACGGCCATGAAAGCCGCGCATCGCAGTGATGAAATTAGGGCGACCGGTATGCAATCGGGCGAATTTTAAAGCGGCTTCGTTGGCCTCCGTGCCGGAGTTGCATAAGTAGGCCTGGGTTAAATTGGCCGGTGTCACTTCGACCAGTTTCTTTAACAATTCGGAGCGTACATCGTTGTAGAGAATATTCGGGCAGGTAATAAGGGTTGCCGCCTGTTTCTGAATCGCTGCTACCAGTTTCGGGTGTGAATGTCCGAGCGAGGCTACGCCGATGCCGGCCGCACAGTCGATATAGGCTTCACCTTTTTCATTATAGATTAATGCGCCTTCACCACGTACCGCGATCAGATCGCGTTTCGGGTAAAGGTCGAGGCCGTATTGCTGTTCGAGTGCTTTATAGTCGGTCATTGTATGGGTTCACAGAGGGTTATTTATTTTTATAAATCTAAAAATCTAAGGATTTGAATAATTGAGTTTAACTTTTAGCTCGGTATTTATTGGAGTGTATAGCCAGGTATGATCTTGTCAAATAAAGCAGATAACTCGTATGTTATTTCGAGGCTAACTGAGTTGGCGACAGTCGAGCCGGGGATATGATCCGTCAAATTTTAAAAAAGAGGGTGCCAGTTGTAATATGAATTGAGTATGGGCAATATCTGGTCACTGACCAGATACTCTAAACTTAAATTCCAGATGCTACAGCTAACCCCCGATGAACGCGCACTAATGAATGGAGAGACTGGTTCCAGCGGTGATCGAATGGCCATGCAAATTGTAACGCGGGCAGCCGAAATGCTCGGTGCGGACCGGCTGGTTGCGATTACCTCCAGTCATATCGATGGTTGTCTCTACCATGGTGATTCCGGCGTGCTCTTTTGTGAGAAGCTGGTTCAGGGCGGAGGTCGGGTAAAAGTACCTTCGACAACCAATGTTGGCGCCCTGAATTTGAGTAAGCCAGACCAGATCAGGGTTGATCTGGATCGTCGTAATATGGCCTGGCGTTTGATGAAAGCTCATGAGGACCTGGGATGCCAGCCCACCTGGACCTGTGCACCCTACCAGGCTGGTGCCCGTCCTGCCGTTGGTGCCCAGGTTGCCTGGGGAGAATCGAATGCGGTGGCTTTTGTCAACACAGTGCTTGGCGCACGCACCAATCGCTATGGCGATTTTCTGGACATCGCCTGTGCGATTACGGCCCGGGCACCTTACTATGGTTTGCACAAGCCAGAGAACCGGGTCGCCGAATTGTTAGTCGATGTACGCGCCTTGTCAGAAGAGCTCAAACATGAAGATGCGTTTTATCCGGTACTCGGGGCTTTCATCGGGCGTACTGCTGGTGAAACCATCCCGGTTGTCGAGGGTTTGCCGCAAACAATGAGTGAAGATCAACTAAAGGCGCTCTGTGCCGGTGCTGCGGCAACCGGTGCTGCGGCCCTCATTCATATTGCGGGGGTAACGCCTGAGGCTCCGGATCTCACTACCGCACTGGGCAATAACGTAGCCGCTGAAACCATAACCCTGACTACCGATATGGTGCTGGAAACACGTCACTCGTTAAGTATTTCGCAGTCAGGGGCTATTGACTGCGTCGCCCTGGGAAGTCCTCATTTTTCATTTGAGGAATGCAAAAAATTGCTGGATTTGTCACGGGGACGAAAATTCAAGGTGCCTGTATACGTTTGTCTTGGCCGTCATACTATGCAACAGCTCACCGAGGCAGGTATCGGAAAGGAGCTGGCAGATATCGGCGTTGAATTTGTTATCGACACCTGTGTGGTGGTGACTCCGATATTGCCGGAAGGTGGTGGTGTAATGATGACCAACTCGGCGAAGTTCGCCCATTACGCACTCGGCAATATTGGTTATGAACCCGTTTTCGGCGCCTTGAGCGACTGCGTCAGGAGTGCCACTGAGGGTCGAGCCATCTGGGACGAAGCGATATGGAATTAAACCACCAGGCCGATGTTGTGTTTGCGGGCGACGCTGCCGGCGAAGTCTTGCGTCTCGACTCACCAATCAGCTTCTGGGGCGGGGTTGACCCTGTCTCTGCGAAAATTGTACTAGGCGGTCATCCCCAGCACGGCTTGTTGATCAACGGCAAAATGCTGGTTATCCCGCAATTGATTGGCTCCAGCTCATCCAGTGCCATTCTGCTGGAGCTGCTTTATCGCGGTATTGCACCGAAGGCACTCATTCTCGGGAACGGCGATGCAATCTTGCCCATCGGCGTGCTGATTGCGAGCCAGATGGACTGGGAAACCTGCCCGGTAGTGAAATTGATGGACCCGCCTTTCAAAACCGGGGATCGAATCAACATCAGCCACGATGGTTTAATTCAATCTTACTAACAACGACGATTGACCAGCGGGCGATCAAGCATGAAAAGACTAAGCGATATGCGTCCCGCTACCGTTGAGTGCATCGGTGATCGGTTGCCCGGTTCGGCCATCGCTGATGATGACGCGAGTTTTGCCGCCAGCGGTGAGGTTGGTCAGCGCCAGTAGCTTGCGTTTGATTCTGCCCTCGACTTCAGCCTCACGCCTGTTGAGCTCGGCGATACTCATTTCCGTGACCAGCGATTTTTCGTCATCAGGATCATCAAGGAACCCCGGTGCTTCGATGAGTTGAATCACAGTTTCGATAGCCAGCGAGTTAGAAATTTTTGCGACGATATCGTCATTTTCGGAATTAATCGCGAAGCCCTTTTCGTCGGCAATAGGGATGGTTAAAACCGGGCAGTAGCCATGGCCTAACAGGAGTTCGAGCAGGTCGGTGTTGACGCTACGCGGTTTGCCGGAGAAGTCCCGCTTGATCAGGGTTTTGCCGTTTTCGCGTACGCGGATTCCTTTGTTACGCTCGCCCTGTACCAGGCGACCGTCCAGGCCTGTGAGGCCTACGGCATTAATATCCTGTTGCTGGCATAGTTCGACGATACGCTTGTTGCGTAAACCGGAATAACTCATCAGAATCGCGTCGATGGCATCCTGGTCGGAAAAGACGCTGCTATAGCCCGACGCCGAGGTGAGTACGGTTTTTTCAAAGCCCATCTTTTTCGCGACCTCATCGCGTAGCACGTTTGCGCCGTGGACGATGATGAATGGCTGTGGCTGCTGCGCGAGGTCGGTGATGACGGCTTCGAGGTTAATGCTTTCTCCGCCGCCGATTTTGATGAGTATCATAATGTTATGGTCTGGTTATTTTCGATGGATCGCCAGTCGTCTTCACCTGCAAAAGGCTGCGAGCAAACCAGCTTTATATTGTCAGTATCCTTTTGGTACATCTGGAAATAGTCTGGATCTTCATTGTAGCTGGTCGACAGGCTGTGTTCCTCGCCGTTAGACATGATGATATTCATCGCACGCACGTAACTGCTACGTTTCCCGATAATCCCTACCGCTTTGTCGAGAGCAGCGTGTTGATCACCTTTGTCAAACCGGCGGATATAATTATAAATTTTCTCAGCGCCGATACGACCTTCAGACTTCACTTTTACGCCGCGTAACTCACCGTTAAATATGAATATGGACTTACCATCACTAAACGGCATGTTGTTTTCGACAACGATACCTTCGTCCTTAAATGCGCTGCGTGCATGGACTAACAATAAAGAAGTCTTGCCGAATTGTGAGAGGTCATCTTCCCAGATCGGTTTTATATTGTGGTACTGTCGCCATTCGCCCTTGTCCAGCCAGGCCAGACCCCAGCCGTGCCCCTGATATTCACGACTGGTTCGCGATATCTCGGCGAAAGGTTTTAAAAAAGAAGCAATTTCAAAACATCTTTCTGATTTGGCGAATAGTATCCGGCACATGGTCAGGCAGGGTGTAGCCCCGGAAATTGCAGGCCTGTCGTTTCGTCGAAACCTTTCGATATATTGAAGGCCTGTACCGCCTGTCCGGCTGCGCCTTTCATTAAATTATCGATTGCGCTGATCACCACCAGTCGGTTGCTGTGCGGGTCGCGCTCGAAGCCGATATCGCAGTAGTTGCTACCCGCCAGTAGTTTGGGTTCGGGGTAACGATGAATGCCACTACGTTCCTTGACGATACGGATAAAAGGTTCGTCACCGTAGGCGCTGCGATAGATTTTCCAGATATCTTTTTCTTCCAGGTCCTTGTTCAGGAACACATGCGAAGTTGCCAGTATGCCGCGAACCATTTCGATTGAAGTGGCAGAAAAATGGATATTGCTGGCGCCGAGCGACTGTTGAATTTCGCCCAGGTGACGATGCGCGGTTGGCTTATAGGAGCGCACTGCGCCGCTGCGTTCCGGGTGATGGCTACCTTCACTGACCGCGTTACCGCCCTGGCTGGAGCCAGCTTTGACTTCGACCACCGACGATTCGACTACCCCGGCCTGATAAAGCGGATGCAACGCCAGTATCGTCGCGGTGGCATTACAGCCTGCGCCGGAAATTCGTTTCGCGCCTTTCATTTCTTCGCGGTGCAATTCGGGAATGCCGTAGACAAAATCCTTGAGTCGGTCCGGGCAGGTATGGGGTTTGCCATACCAGGTTTCATAGGCCGCCGGATCGCTAATACGAAAATCAGCCGACAGATCGATTAGCGTATCGGCCAGGGCTTCAAACTGCTCGAGACGATTCATCATGTGGCCATGCGGCAGGCCGAGGAATAGTACGTCGCAGGGATCAAGTTCGTCGATGGATACGAATTTCAATTTGGTGATCTTACGCAGGTTCGGGTGCAGGTTTGACACCATTTTGCCAGCATGTCGCTCAGAAGTGACTTGCTGGATTTCGACCTCGGGATGAAATAGCAAAATGCGGAGTAAATCGCCCCCGGTATAACCGGAAGCACCGACGATGGAAACTCGGATCATTGTTGTTTGACCTGTTCGATAACGTAATTTGCCACGACCGCAGGAATGTCGATTCCAGTGGTATCGATACTATTGCGAAACTCCATGGTGTAATTGACTTCGTTGACCAGTAAGCCCTGTTCGCTTTCGAACAGGTCAACCGCAACAATACCTCCGCCGACTGCTTTCGCCGCTGCGAGTGAGATTTCTGCGACTTCGTTGCTGACTTCACATTTACTCGCGGTGGCGCCACGGGCGGTATTGGTAATCCAGTGATCGGAACTACGGTAAATAGCCGCGATGCACTCGTCGCCAACAACAAAGCTGCGAATATCGCGGTTTTGTTTTTCGATGTATTGCTGAATATAGAAGATCGAGTGATGATAGCTGCCGAGCACGGTCTTGTGCTCCAGCACGGTTTCCGCCGCATCACGGTCGTTGATCTTGGAAAGCAAACGCCCCCAGGAACCGACTGCGGGTTTTAGTACCACCGGGTAGCCGAGTTCTTCGATGGCATCGAGAGCCGACTCTTCGGTGAATGCTACCCGGCTTTCGGGTTGGGCTACGCCGCTTTCTTTCAAAGCTGCGGTGGTAAGCAACTTGTCGCCACAGACCTGCGAGACGTGATGCGAGTTGACGCAACGAACGCCAGCAGACTCGAATAATCTCAGTGCATGTAATGCGCGTGAATGATTAATCGAGCGTTCGACCAGAATATCGATATCGGGTGCGGTATGAAAATCGAGGATAAGCTTGCGGTCGTCGATCATGACTGGATCGACGCCGGCGTTTTTAAATGCCTCGATGAGTAGCTTTTCTTCTTTGCGAATCAGCGAATGCAGCAGGCCGATTCTCACTGGCCCCAGTCCTCTTCGGCAGACGGAGCCTCGCCGATTTCGACCGGATCGAGGTTGAGTATCTCAAGTTCCGTGCCGCAATCTTCGCAGCTTAATAATTCGCCGACAACGGCATCACTGGTGAGTTCGACATCGGCGCCACAAACAGGACATTCTGACATTTTGTATTCCTCGATATTAAGGTTTTTAAAAACGCCCGTATTCTATTCCTTCGATATGATTGAGTACAGAGCCGGAAGTCGGATTACTGGATAAATCCTCACCTGGTAATAATTTCCGGCCCCATCATCATGGTGGGTAACCAGGTTGAAACAGAAGGCACATAGGTGACGATAATTAAAAACAGAAACATGATCGCCAGCCAGGGAGCCGCTGCTTTAACGACATTCAGCATCGACATCCCCGCGACACCGGCAGTTACAAATAGATTAAGGCCAACCGGGGGTGTGATCATACCGATTTCCATGTTGACCACCATGATAATACCGAGGTGAATCGGATCGATTCCCAGTGCGATTGCTATCGGGAATACCAGCGGTGCAACGATGATCAATAATCCCGACGGTTCCATAAACTGGCCGCCGATCAATAACAGCACGTTAACCACGATTAAGAACATGATTGGACCTAATCCGGCCGAGAGCATGGCTTCGGTTATCATTTGCGGTATACGTTCTTCGGTGAGTACATGTTTCAGAATCAACGCGTTGGCTATTATAAATAACAGCATAATGGTGAGTTTGCCTGCTTCAAACAGGCTCTGTTTGGTGTCTTCGTGCCAGAAAATAGAAAGGCCGCGCCACAGCAGCATGGCGCCACCGGGACCTTTTTGCTTAAACGGACCCATATCGCGATAGATGAAATTGGCGATCAAGAAGGCGTAGATAGCGGCGACAGCTGCAGCCTCGGTCGGCGTAAATATGCCGCCGTAAATGCCACCCAAAATAATCACGATGAGAAGTAAACCCCAACTCGCTTCGCGGGAAGCGGCGAATATTTCAGACCAGCCTGCCCAGGGTTGCGCGGGCAGATTTTTGTAACGCGCGACAATATAAATTGCGAGCATGAGCAAGCCGCCTGCGAGCAATCCGGGTATGACGCCGGCCAGAAACATTCGGCCAACCGACACATCGGTGGCGGCCGCGTAAACCACCATAACGATGGACGGCGGTATCAATATGCCCAGTGTGCCGGCGTTACAGATGACGCCTGCGGCAAATTCTTTGGTGTAGCCGACCTGTATCATTCCGGCAATGACAATGCTACCGATGGCGACTACGGTTGCCGGGGAAGAGCCTGACAGGGCGGCAAACATCATGCAGGCGAATACCGACGCCATCGCCAGGCCGCCACGAAACGAGCCGACTACGGCGATAGAAAAACGGATAATTCTGTGTGCGACACCACCGGTCGACATGAAGACGGAAGCGAGAATAAAAAACGGGATCGCGAGTAAAGTATAGTGGCCTTCAAAGGCCGAAAACAAGGTTTGTGCCACTGAGGCCAGCGAGGCATCGGAGTGTATCATCAGAAATATAATGCTGGAGAGGCCTAGCGAGACGGCAATCGGAACACCGATCAGCATGAAACTGATGACCATTATGAATAAAAAAACGATAGCCATTATGTATCTCCTCCGTCATTTTTGCGGGCGAGCTCGTCGAGCTCCTCTTCCACTTCATGGCTAGCGATAATTTTATCGACATCGCCTTTTAGCATGCGCCATCCCAGTTGTAGAAAACGCAACGTCATTAAAGCCATGCCAAGAGGCAGGGCAAGATATGGAATCACGCGCGGTATTTTTTCGTAGGCTTCGCCTTCATTTATCCAGTCGGCGAGAAACATGAACATTTGTGGCATAGGGATATCCTGAGTTTCCAGCCAGGCCCGCTCGGTAAGAAAGGGATACCAGTAGTTCCAGGAGCCGATCAGCAACAGGATGGAAAACGCCAGGCAGGCGCTTATCGACAAAATGCCCATGATTTTTCGGGCGCCCGGAGAAACTGAGTTTATGACCACATCAACTCCGATATGGATGTGTTTTTTCACCCCGTACGAGGCACCCATGAGAACCAGCCAGGCGAATAAAAATACGGTTAGCTCTAGAGCCCATAAAATATTGCTGTTAAAGATGTATCGTGCGATTACATTGGCGAAGGTAATAACGGTCATTAGACCCAGGCAAACAGCAATGCTGGTTTCTTCGACTTCGTCGATTATCTGCGCCAGTTTAGAAGCGGGTGGGTGATGCATAACCATATCCTCCTTATCTTATGATGGTGATTGCGACTGAAAAAGCAGGAGTATCTTCAGTCGCAATCACCGGTTAACGTTTTTGCTTACATGTTGGCTTTCAATGCGGCATCCATCAGGTCTTTACCGATATTACCTTCAAACTTCTTCCATACAGGTTTCATGGCGTCTACCCAGGCCTGTCGTTGTTCAGCATTGAGCGTGTGGACAACACCACCGGCCTGGATGATTTTTTCCCGGTTGGCATTGTTTACGTTGGTAGATTCTTTGTTACGAGTGGCGGTGACTTCATGCAGGATATTAGCAAACTGTGTGCGGACATTGTCCGGTAAGCCGTCCCACCATTTGGTCGAAGTGACTACCAGATAATCGATAATGCCGTGATTTGTTTCGGTTACGCCATCCTGTACTTCAAAGAATTTTTTACCGTAGATATTCGACCAGGTGTTTTCCTGCCCATCGATAACTCTGGTCTGTAAACCGCCATAAACTTCCTTGAAAGCCATTTTTTGTGGACTGGCGCCGAGTTGTTCGAATTGTGCTACCAGTACGTCCGAAGCCTGTACGCGGAATTTGAGTCCTTTAGCGTCTCCAGGTACGATTAAAGGGCGGTTTGCTGATAGCTGCTTCATGCCGTTATGCCAGAATTCCAGACCCTTAAGGCCTCGGCGATTCATCGCGTTTTTGAGCTTCTCGCCATCATCGGAGTTCTGAAACCGATCTACCGCGTCGATATCGGCGAAGACAAATGGCAGGTCAAAGATGCGGAATTTTTTGGTGAACTTCTCAAACTTGGAAAGTGATGGTGCTGCCAGATGTACATCTCCATTGAGTAAAGCTTCCAGTACTTTGTTGTCGTCGTACAAGGTTGAATTCGGGAATACCTGCATGCAGGCCTTACCATTCATTTCTTCGTTGACGCGCTTTTCCAGTAAAGTGGCGGCGATGCCTTTCGGGTGTTTGTCGGTATTGGTCACGTGACTGAACTTGATGACGATTTCTCCGTCATCGCATTGAGCCAGTGCTGTACCGCTTGCCATGGAGCCCATCAATAGAGCGCAACTGGCGGTCAGAATCCGAATATTCATATATTTCTCCTCGGTTAAGGTTTGTTGGTGAATTAATGCGGCGTCGATATTCGACACTGTTTGGATTGGTGCAAACTGCGTACCAAAAATTCCAGGATCTGCTGATTGAATCCGGATACGATTTTATAGTGTCCCTATTTTTTCAACTTATCTGTTATAAGTAATTGAATTAAAGGGCAATTATTGTTTCGTTGGTTTGAGAAGAAAAATCTCAGATAAATGTCGATTGATTGAGGAGGCAGGTATCGACGGGTAGATGCCTGTTACTGACACGACCCATTTGCTTGAATAGGATGGGTCGGAATTCACCCAAATCGGAATCGATAGAACTTTATTTAATCAGTTTTTGAAAAATTTCAGTTTGATTAAAGGCCTTCATCAATTGAGATATTTTCGGCGGGCTGCAAACTTTTTTCACACCACCCTGCTGTATTGCGACTGAAGGCATGCCAAAAACCACACAGCTCTCTTCATCCTGAGCCACGGTGAAGGCCCCTGAGTCAAACATTTCTTTCATCCCAATCGCTCCATCGTCACCCATGCCGGTCAGGATAATTCCCAGGGACTGGTTCGCTACGGCCTGTGCCACCGAGCGAAAAAGGACGTCGACAGATGGCCGATGGCGGCTTACCGGGGGGCCTTCCTTGATCCTCACAAAGAGATTTCCAGATCGATTTTCAACGATCATATGCTTATCACCAGGTGAAATTAGCACCTTTCCGGCTTCGATTTTGTCGCCGTCCTGTGCCTGTTTTACGTTTAACCCGGAGCTGCTATCCAGCCTTAGTGCGAACGACTCCGTAAATGCTTCGGGCATGTGCTGTACAATGACTACGCCCGGAATATTCCTGTCGAGGCCCGCGAGTATCGACTCGATTACCTGGGTACCGCCGGTGGATGAACCTATCGCAATTAATTTTTCCGATGCAGGTGAACGGGGAGTTTTTCTTTTCGGCAAAATGGCATCTGCCGATAGCTTTTCCTGTATGTCCAGCCGGGCTGGCATTATTGCATCTGGTAGGTTGTTGGAGCGATAAGAGTAAGCGGTACATCCATGCCTTTTAAGGATTCAGAGTGACCTATATATAATATCCCCCCTGGTCTTAACTTTGAGATCAGGCTGCGGATAATTTTTTCTTTGGTCTGCTGATCAAAGTATATCAGTACGTTACGTAGAAATATGACATCGAATTGTCCAATTTCGGGCAAAGGCCTTGTCAGGTTAATTTCTCTAAAGCTTGTACGTTCACGAAGATTTTTATCGATTAGCAGGAAACCTTCATACTCTCCTTTGCCTTTTCGGCAGTAGCGTTTAAGAAAATCCCTGGGGATTGCGTCGATGCGCTGTGCCTGATAAATGCCGCCATTGGCTTTTTCGATAATTCGACTGCTGATATCCGAGCCGAATATTTCCCATTTTACGCGGTGACCAAAATAATCATCGAGTATCATGGCAATACTATAGGCTTCTTCGCCACTGGAACTAGCGGCGCTCCAGACACGAAAAACTCGATTAGGAGGGTGTTTCGGCAGGACATTTGATTTCAGCGTGTCTAAATGGCCCGATTCACGGAAAAAATAGGTCTCGTTGGTGGTTAACAGATCGATGGCAATCTGGCGCTCGTTTGATCGGGTGTCCTGTTTGATAAGATCAGCGTATTGATCGAAATCGGGGAGCTGGTGATATCTTAACCGCTTGTTTAAACGCGAGAAAACTAGCTGCTGTTTATTTTCGCCCAGATCAATGCCCGCTTCCTGATAAATAAATTCACGAATGGCCTGGTAGGCTGATTTTGACACTTTTCGGTTTTGGGATTCGGTGGTCACTGTTTTAGTTCTTCTGCTTAAGAGTTGTTGCCGTGATTGGAAAACGTTACCTCTTATATAGTGGAGCTGGATAATTTTTCCGAACTAATTAAAGGTGGGATGCTTTGTCCGGGTTGAAAGCCTGATTTACGGGATTTTAAACAGGTTCTTATCGATGTCGTATTTGCGCATCTTGTCGTAAAGAGTTTTTCGAGGAGTATTGAGGAGTTTCTGGGTTGCATTGATCGATCCCCCGCATTTTTCCAGGGCTTGTTCGATCAGGCTTTTTTCGCACCACTCGACGCGTGCGTGTAAATTGCTTGAGTCACCCTGAGGGGGCGCGTGAATGACGTTGTCCAGATTTTGGTCGGTGGCATCTCCGAAAAGTACAAAACGTTCAGCAGCATTTTTTAATTCACGGACATTGCCGGGCCAGAGGTAAACCATTAACTGCTGCAATTGTTCGGAGTTGATTTCGGGTAGATCGCATTCGTGTTTTGCGGCCGCGATCAAGCTGTAATGATGGAACAGAAGTGGGATGTCTTCCAGACGATCGCGCAATGTCGGTAATCCGAGTGTAATCACGTTTAGCCGGTAGTAGAGGTCTTCGCGAAAACTGCCTTCGGCCGAGGCCTGTTTCAAGTCTATTTTAGTCGCTGCAATGACGCGGATATCTATCGGAACCTGTTTATTCGATCCCAGTGGTTCGACAACCCTCTCCTGCAATACGCGTAATAGTTTGACCTGTAGTTCAATCGGCATGCTTTCTATTTCGTCGAGAAATATGGTGCCACCATTGGCGTATTCAAATTTGCCAATGCGCGGTTTTGAAGCGCCGGTAAAGGCTCCGGCCGTATGTCCGAATAACTCGCTTTCTATAATATTATCCGGCAGAGCGCCGCAATTGATGGCCACGAAGGGCGATTGACGTCGTTTACTAATTTCGTGCAGGTTGCGGGCCACCAGATCCTTGCCGGTTCCGGTTTCGCCTCGGAGCAAAATATCGGTATCAGTACCTGCCAGCCGAGTGATCTGGTTGCGTAATTGTTGAATGGCGGGGGAATTACCGATGATGCGCTGTCCCGGTGCATTTTGCAGTGCGAGTTCCTTTTTAAGGTTTCGGTTCTCCAGAATGAGCAAGCGCTTGTCGTTAGCTTTGCGTATGACTTCGATAAGGTTGTCTGGTACGAATGGTTTTTCCAGAAAGTCATAGGCGCCGTCGCGCATGGCCTGGACCGCGGTTGCGACGTCACCCTGACCGGTGATCAAAATGACTGGAATAGTGGCGTCGATTTCTTTAATGCATTGCAGAAATTCGAGTCCGGAAATACCGGGCATCTTAATGTCGCTGACAATTACCCGGTTGCAGTCCTTGTCGATATTGCTTAGAGCAGAGCGGGCGTCTGCATAACACTCGACGGTAAAACCTTCAATTTCGAGGCTCTGGGTGGTGGATTTACGGATAAATTTATCGTCATCGACGAAGATGACCTGTGCTTTTGTTTCACTCATTCCTTTTGTCTCACTCATTCGGCAAATATAACTCAAAGCAGGCGCCACCCGAAATAATGTTAGTGGCACTGATTCTACCGCCCAGGCTTTCCATAATGCGATAAGAGATCGAAAGGCCAAGCCCCAGTCCGAGGCCGACTTCCTTGGTGGTGAAAAAAGGATCGAAAACGTTTTCGATGACATGCTCAGGAATTCCTGTCCCGGTATCGCTAATGCTGATCAGTATTTCATTGCCCAGAGTTCGGGATTCGATATCGATACGATGCTTCTCAGCTCCGGACATTGCCTGGATTGCATTGCTAAACAAATTTACCAGTACCTGATTTAGAAGTAATGGGTCGGTGATAACCGACAAATCGTCTTCGATGTGTTTTTTGATGACGACATGGTTGCTACTGATTTCTCGCTGGAACATGCCGAGCGCCTGGTCTACTGACTCTTCGAGTGATGTCCTGCTGCGCTCACCGCCTGATTTGCGAGAAAAGCCACGCAACTGGGAGATGATGCTGGCCATGCGTTTGGTGAGTTCACCTATTTCCACCAGGTTGCTACTAGCTGAGTCAGGCTGGTTGCGTTCCAGCAGGCGTAGTGAGTTTTCAGCGTAGTTTCGGATCGCGGTAAGCGGCTGATTGAGTTCGTGGCTAATACCAGCGGACATTTGTCCGAGCCCGGCGAGCTTGGCCGCCTGTATGAGTTCGGCCTGAGTATCGCGCAAGGTTTGCTCGGTTTTTGTTCGTTCTTCTATTTGGTTCTGTAATTCCTGAGTGCGTTTTTTTACACGTTTTTCTAATAGTTCGGTCGAACCCTGTAATGCTAGTCGGCGTTGGCGATTCATCAAATAAAGGGTAATGAGTAGTAATACGATTAAAATTCCGAAAGTGGCAAGTGCCGCGCGCAGTATCAGGGTGTCCCTTATCGAGCGGGTATCGCTAAATGAATGTACTGTCCAGCCAGCGCCGGGCATATTGGTACTTAAATGCAGGTAATTGGCATTTTTGTTATCGGCGACCTTCACCAGGCTGATATTGCCATCTAGATTAGTCAGGCGATTGATGTTGAGGGGCGAAATTTCCTGCCCGGAATATCGCCGGGATTGATTAATCTCCTTCATCTTTTTAGTGCTAATGTGGCGGGTCGCTTTATAAATCCATTGAGCATGGGTAGACAGGAACACGATGCCATCTTCGTCGGTAACGAGAAAATGGTTGCCGCGGTCGGACCAGGCGGTCTCGATATCGGCAAGATTGATTTTAATAACCACGACGCCTGCAACCACATTATCGTAGAAAACAGGATAGGAGAAATAATACCCGCGCTTTTGTGAAGTGGTGCCCAGCGCAAAATATCGTCCAACTTCACCCTTGATTGCTGATGTAAAATATGGACGAAAGCTGAAATTTTGACCAATAAAGGATCGGTCCAGATTCCAGTTACTGGCGGCAATTGTTAAGCCTTCAGCGTTCAGAAGATAAGCATCAGAAGCACCAGAAGCGGATACCACAGACTGCAGATAACGATTGCCAATGTGGATTTGCTTATTATCCGAATTTTCAAGCGTGGTCAGCAGGTGCCGGTTTGTCGATATTAATTTTGGCAAGTGCTCGAATTTGGCGAGTGTACCATTGAGATTCGAGACGAAAAGGTTAAGGCGATTTTTCGATTCTTGACCAAGCTCAAGTAAGGCCTGGTGGTTTAATGCATAAAAACCAGGAATTGAAAAACCGACGATAACCAGGACAAGAGCAGGCAGGGTAATCAGTCGGATGACTTGAGATGAAAATTGGCCGGGCATAGAAATTCGAATGAATGCGATCAGTCATTCTAAGTGTTAGCCACTTCACCAACAAGTATGGATTTACTGTGGATAATCGCACTGTGTTTAAATTGAAGATATGAAGTCATCAACGCTGGTTATTCAATCGCACCGCAATCCGCTGCCTTATCAATGGTTGCAGGCCTGCCTGGATTCTGTGCAGCAGTGGGCGGAGAGTAACAGTTATGACTATCGTTTTTTAAGCGACGATATACTTTTTGCCGCGGTGCCGGAGGCATTGCTTGAGAAAACCGTTAATCAAAAAGTCATTGCGACCGATCTTGGGCGACTGCGATTATTGCAGGATGGTCTCGAATCAGGATACCAAACTGTCGTCTGGTGCGATGGAGATTTTCTGATATTTAACCCGGATAAATTCGTCCTGCCTGATTCAGATTATGCGCTGGGCCGAGAAGTTTGGGTGCAATCCGATGAGTCGGGCAAATTAAAATCTTTTAGCAAAGTTCATAATGCGTTTTTGATGTTTCGACAGGGTAATCATTTTCTTGATTTTTACGCTGATACGGCGGAACGATTATTGTGGCTCAATCAAGGCAGCATGCCTCCACAGTTTATCGGTCCAAAATTGCTTACCGCGTTACACAATATCGCGATTTGCCCCGTGATGGAAACTGCCGGAATGTTAAGCCCGCTGGTGATGCGTGATCTGTTGAATGGTGGTGGTAAGGCACTGGATTTGTTTCATCGAAAATCACCAGAGTTGATTTACGGGGCGAATTTGAGTGGGTCTTTGGTTGGTAGAGAGGGTTTTGGTGAGGTTGATATGGGGCGGTTGATTGGGGTTTTGTTTGGGTGGGGTGTTGAGGGGCTGAGACCGTGATATATTGATTTTTGGTAGTTGCTTCGAGATTTGCCATTCATGTTCAGCTTAGGATCTTCTGGTTCGTACCCAGAATAAGCAGCGTCGATTACTATTGGATTTTAGGATAAGAGTCGTCTATTCTTCATTTCGCTTTGAAAACCTAAGCTGAATAATATATGCACCCTGTGCAGTTGCTTACCATGCAATGTTTAAATACATCGAGATGTTCCATAATCTCAGGTAATGACATCCACATAACAATAGAGTAGCACCAACGGTTTTCTAGCTGCGATACCCTAAAAACCAGAAAAGGGTCTAATAATTTCAGGCCATATCAACTAAGGACTTCTTAAGCGTGATCTTGCATAAATATTTGCCTATCCTCCTTCCTATAGCAATATTCAATATATCTTCCGCGTCAGCGGATACTACTGTGAATCTCAATTTAACCAGTAACTATGTGACTAATGGTATTAGCCAAACTAACGATAAAGCAGCATTACAGCTGGGAATTGATTATGAACATAGTTCGGGAGCATACATCGGTACCTGGGCATCGAATGTCGAAACTGGTTATGAGCTAGATTTCAATGCCGGGTATATTTATAGGATCAGTGATACCTTAGGTTTTGATATTGGCGGAACTCGGTTTACTTATTCCGATAGTGATTTTGACGAAGACTCTAGCGAAATTTATCTTGGCTGCATCTGTTTAGTTGGACTATTGTTTTACGCTGAGGGTGAATACCAGGGTTTTGACTATGTGAATTATGATTTTCGCACCGAGTTCGAAATTCAAAAAGACCTGGCTATAGGTGCGCACTACGGAGTTTTAGAGATTAAAGAACTGGATGTGAAATTTTATGACTATTACTTTTCGCTTAGAAAAACCTATAGTCAATATGAAGTAAGCTTAACCTATTGGTATAGTGAGTTTAGCGACGACGCAAAAACATTTTTAAACTTTACGAAAAAATTTAATTTTTAAGGAATTGGCTTAACCTTTGCCTTTGTGGAAGTTGGATAATTCTCGCCCAAAGACATAAGGCGAGATGCGACCCCAGTAAGTTTTAGAAGATTACAGTCAGTTTGACCGTGCTGGGGGGAATAAAAAGGGTCTAAATGGTTTATTGTCATTTTATTGCTTCAGGGTCGACTAATTAAAATATATTGTCTTTAGGTTAGCGCGATGGTATCGCAATATGTAAATCAGCGATATCAAGAGCCATACAATTCTATTGCACCGTTATGATAGCGCCCACAGCCGGTAAACCGCCGACCGGCATGTCGAGTTGATCGGCGCTGCGCTTGATTTCAATTTCGTTCACCGTCACTGTGAAAGATTGATCTGACGAGCTATTGCCACCACCTCCGCCGCAGCCAGTTACTAAAACGCTGATATACAGCCATATTGGTAAATACTTTATTTGTTTCATTGTTGATACCTCAAAAATCATAGCTAAGCAGCAGGTCGGTTTCGCCCGCCGGAATCTGGAAGGGTTGGGCCATCCGTAGCTCGAGCATTGCGTCATCCCCGCTGTAACTGCCATTGGCGATACTCAATTCGCCCTCGTCAACGATGCCGTTGCTATTGGCATCAATAACCAGTTTGACTAGAGTAATAGTACTATCGTCACCACTACCGGAGGCTTGTAGTGTCAACCTGGTAAGCTCTGTATCTCCGGAGTCACTCTGCAATCTTATAGCCATCAGGACGATATTTTGGCTACCACCCAGTACGGTCTTATCACTTACTACCAGGGCTTGCATTGAGATCTGTATTGGCACCGCCAGCCCCAGCGTGACTTCTATAACACCGTTTGCCAGCCCATCGGCATCATTTAGCCCGCCATCCTGAATCATGATCTGTAGACAACTATACCCCTCTATCAGACCAGGTTCGTAGCTAATATCCCCCGTTGTGGGGCAGCTTCCATTACTACCAGGTGAGCTGAAAATTTGATTATCGGTATCAATGGTAAAATTATCCCAGGCCCCCGCAACAAACCGGCGCAATACAGCGGTTGCGGTAACTGGATGATGCAGCGGAACGATCAGTAGCACGGGTGTAGCGGGTTCAGCGCCATGGATTTCAACGTCGACAATTTTGTTGGGATAACCCAGGTCTATTTCTTCTAGCACTGCACTTTCGAGAACCCCGGCATTCGACCCCTGACTGAAGGCTGTCTCCCCGAGGCGTAAACTCAGGCCCGTCTGGGACTCGAGTATGTAACCATCGGCACTATATTCAAGGACATTGCTGGCAGTGTAGGCATCCAGGTAATCGGCTATGCCATCGTTATCACTGTCGCCCGCACCTTCGGTTAAATCATCGATGCCATCGTTATCAGTATCATTGCCGGAACTTAATACGGGAGAGGTAAAGTCGAGCCGCAATAGCTTTTCGGCTCGATTATTAGCTACTGGAGTGCCGTTATCGGCAACATCCACTACCAGTCGATACAAACCTGTTCCCAGCCCGGACGGGTCGATGGTGTAGCTGGCTTGATTAATAGCGACTGGATTGCGTATCGCCGCATCGCTACCGCCCCAGTTGATACTGTGAATATCAGTAATATTAGGGTCGGATATGATGACGGAAATCGTCATTGATCCACCGTCGACGGTTGCTGTGGTGACAGTTTTGCCTTGCTGCTGAACAATAATATCCACAATCGGTATAAAATTTACCTGCGAGATTGTGACTGTGTGGCTGCCTTGAGAACCGATCACCGCGTTTAAACTATTGTCCATACTCAGCGTGAAGGTTTCTTCGCCTTCGATAATCTGATCTTCGACAATATTAATCAAAATACTACTGCTAAGCCCCGATTCCAGTATGACCTTGCCACCAACCGCGTCGTGGTCTTCGGGGTTAGTTGCATCACCCGATACCGAATAATCGAGTTCTACTGGATAACTAAGCGGTGACCCGTTGAGCTCAATGTCTACGATTGCGGTCGCGCCTTCATCGGCGGTTTGATCCGTCGCAAAGTTTATTAATGGTATCACCCCGACAAATTGCGTTGCCGAAGCAGTGTTTCCTGAAAAGTCGGAAGCCGACCAGGTCAGGGTATGCCCGCCGGGGATGTAAGGGCCTGCATTGTTTACGACAGGCGTCAGCGAACCATCGCGAATATCCGTTGCGGTCGCGGTGCCAATGGCGACATCGGTTAAAGCACCGGTGGAATTTTCAGTGACGTCTGCCGGTACCGTTAACGAGGGTGGTATATCATCCGCGTAAGCCACGCCAGCCGTCTGAAATTCATTTAGATTACTGGCGCCATCAGCATCCAGGTCGAGGCTTGCGTCGTCGCTATTTGGATCGAGGCCATTGGCCACTTCCCAGCCATCGGGCATGCCGTCAAAATCGCTGTCGGCATTGTGCGGGTCGGTGCCTGCATCAAATTCATCGGCATTTATCAGGCCGTCATTATCACTGTCCAGGTTACCATCGGTATTGTCTAGTGGCGACAAACCATTCGCTACTTCCCAGCCATCGAAGGCACCATCGCCATCCGAGTCCGGGTCAGTCGGGCTCAAAGTCTGTAATAACCAGACCTTATTGGCCAGACTATTGGCAACAATGACATCCAGGTCACCATCGCCATCCAGATCGCCAATATTGACGCCCAGGCTCAGGCCGTCATCAAAGTCTAATCCACTATCAATCATGAAACCACTACCATCGTTCAGCCAGATTTTATTTAAACCATCGTTGGCAACGACTGCGTCCAGGTCTCCATCTTTATCCATATCCGCCAGTTCAACATCGTAGCTAATTTCATTACCAATGTTCTGACCACTGTAATTAAAATGGAACGAATCGGATGCATCATTCAGCCATATCTGGTCACTTGCATTAAACATGGCAATATAGATATCAACTAATCCATCACCATTCAGATCACCTAGCTCGATAGCTTGAACTCGGGCTGCTGTGGGGACTACTAGATTACTAAGTTCGATGGCGTTAACGGGCTGTGCATAAGGTATAAATTCTCCAGATGCAGGTACCAGCTCAACTAGCTCAGTTCGGTTAATATAAATAGTGCTACCCAAAGATGATGAAGTGGCTGTTATGACATCATCGATGCCATCGCCATCAAAATCCCCAAGCGCAATTCCATGGCTTGATGAAGGGGAATCTGTAAAACCCTGTAACACTTCGTTACCCTGAAAATAGAATAGGGAATCAGTACTATCGAAATTAGCAATGTATAAACCTGCCCCCGGGGTTTCATCAAATTGTCCAAATTTCAATTCGCGACTCCTAAAGTCACCCAGATCCAGACCGCTATCGCTAAATACCCCTTCAGGATCAGTTCCGGCTGCGTTAATCCACAGCGTATGCGCTTCCCCTGGATTAGAGTGCGATAGCGCAATATCCAGATCGCCATCCCCATCAACGTCACCCAGGGCGACATCCTGACCTCTCAGGTTATTCAACGGGCCGTCAGGACTTAATGTAAAAATACCGGTGCCATCGTTAAACCAGACATTGTTGCCGCCCGGAGCGTTATTTCCGACGACTACATCCAGGTCACCATCACCGTCCAGATCACCCAGCCTCACAGCTTTACTTGGCTGGTTACTCAATAGTTGAGCGCTATCCTGTATGCTCAGATAAGTGAGCTCTATGGCATCGTCAATACCATCACCATCGGTATCATTGCGATTAGGATTGGTGTTATTGATAAATTCAACAAGGTTAGTGACCCCATCACCATCCAGATCAAGCGTCCCATCTGCCACTAATATCTGCGTGCCAAAATCAATTTCCCATTGATCCGGCAGACCATCCCCATCGGTATCGCCGTTTACTGGGTTACTGAAATATTGAAACACTTCATCTCCATCGGAAATACCATCGCCGTCAGAGTCCGGGTTGGTCGCATCGGTCAGATACTCCCCTTCTAAATTATCCGAAATCCCATCACGGTCGCTATCGGCATCCATCGGATCCGTGCCATTGCTTATTTCGGTCGAGGTTCGTATGCCATCCCCATCCGAATCGATATTGAGACTACGTAACGCAGGTGCCTGGCCTTGATTATAGTTGATCTCGACCCCCCAGCATTTCGCACTGCCCTGATCGAGGGTACAACTATGGTGGCTGCCGGATGCCAGATTCAGTGGTTGAACCAGGCTAACAGGAACATCGGTTTGACCATCGACATTGCGTCCCCAGCATTCGACCGAATATTTATCGTCTGGTAGGGCATTCAGCGAACAACTATGAAACCCGCCCAGTGATAATTGCACGCTGTTGGAAGCAACCGGTCCGGCGGGTGCCTGTCCATCACTATCAGCACCCCAGCAAAGTCTATTATCACCATCGACGATACAACCATGTGCAGAACCTAGCGCCAGTGGCCCCTCTGAACTGGCTAAACTGGTAGGGATTGCTGTATTCGCATTATTCTGTAAACCCCAGCAAACCAGCTCGGCACCGGTGCTTTTTTCATCCAGTACGCAGTTACTATGGCCGCTAATGGTAGAAACCAGTTTGACTGGATTCTCGAGACTAACTGGGGCAGCAGAAACCTGTTGCTCTAAATCGCGCCCCCAGCATTTAACTTCTACGACCGCAGCTGAAGTTTGGTCGAGAGCGCAGCTATGGTAGGTGCCAGCCGATATTTGCAATGGCTCGACAAGCGCGGGTGGGGTACTTTGGCCGTAAACATTATTACCCCAGCATTTAACCGAGCGACTGCCATCCACGGCTTCATCAATAGCACAGGCATGGACAAATCCAACCTTTACATCGACTGGTTTATTCAGCCCGCCAACCACCGCAGGTGCCTGACCAAAATCGTTGCGTCCCCAGCACTCTACTCCGGCATCGGTTAATGCACAGGTGGATAGACCGCCGGCTGCAAGTTTGTATTCAGGGATTAACGGGTCTTTGTTATTGCGTGTTTCCCAACCATCAAGGAGGCCATCCCGATCTGTATCGGAATACAGTGGCAATGTATTAAATACAGCTACTTCTTCACCATCCAGCAATCCATCATCATCGGTGTCCGGTTTTAACAAATCCGATCCGGCGATTAGCTCTGCACCGTCATTCAGTCCATCCGAATCCGTATCGGCGAGGCTCGGGTCGGTTTCATAAAAATATACTTCCTCACCATCGACGATGCCATCGCCATCCGAATCGGGATTTAGATAATCTGTATTGAGAGCGTACTCTTCGCTATCGCTAAGTCCATCGGCATCCGCATCGTTCGAGCCATCGCTTAACAGCGGATTGAAACCATTATCCAGTTCCCAGTTATCCGGCAGGCCATCCGAGTCACTGTCGCTTGAAGCCGGGTTGGTGGCATAGAGATTAACTTCGTCACCGTCGGACAGGCCATCGCCGTCTGAATCCGCTGATAAAGGATCCGAACCATAGGTATTTAATTCGGCACCATCACTAATGCCATCGGCATCCGAGTCGGCATCAATCGGTGATGTGCCTGCGTTGAGTTCAGCCAGGTTGGAGAGTCCGTCATTGTCGTCGTCAGCAGTGGCGCTGCTAACGCCGTAATAGGCCTCGAAAATATTAGTCAGGCCGTCGTCGTCCCGATCAAGGTCAATCGCTTTGGCTTTAAACGAAGCCAAACTAAAAATGGTTTGCTCTACCGTAGGCGTGTCCGTTGTGACTTCTGCTTCGAGGTCAAACTGCTGATCATAAATGAGACGCCCATTGGTTTTTAATTGTAGGCCGACATCTATGTTGGCACCGTTATTCATGCTGCCAAAAGTACAGGAGAATAAAGTCTGACTTGTACTACAACTGCCGACGGCTGTATTAAAACTGCTGACTATTAAGCCTTCTGGAATTTCCAGCCGTAGCGTAACGTTATCGACTACTTTCCCGATGACGCCCCGCATTGGTACCGAATTAACAATCCTGATATTGGCATCGAAGACTAATCCATCGATAACCTCGTCAGTTGACAGTGTCATCGACATGCCCATTGTCGCGATATCTTCAACCACTATATCGAGTTCATCGCAGGACTCAAGAAACCCCGAATCGCGCATGCAGACAGTGATTGTTTTGGGCCCTGGACTGGCATAGCTATGCATCGCCTGTAACGGTGTTTCACCAATATTATGCAGTCCATCGTGGCTAAAGATGACCCCGGTCATCTCTGAAGTGTCGTCGCTGAAGTCATTCGGTGTGCCGTTATCGTCAAATTTAATTTCACCGTTTTGATCGATCTCACCATCACCCCATTCAACACTGGCGGCATAATTTGCACCCAGGTCGTCATAGATATCCGCCTGGATAAAGACCGGAAAGCCCGCAGCTACTCGGTCGGTCAACGCCACCTCGACCACCGGAATATCATTCACTGACTCAACAGTAATGACTACTTCGGCCGGATCGGCCGCAGTATAGGGTTCAGGTATTGGTATTGCGCCATCGAAGGTTGCATCGGTAAAAGCGTCGCGTACGGTGAAACTAAAGACATCGCTACCAAAGTAATCTCGATCAGGCGTATAAGTCCACACGCTCATACCAGGGTCGAGAACCAGGTCTCCGATGTCACCGCCGGCAAGTAGTTTGCCCGAGGCAGGTTGTTGGGTAATGGTAAAACTGAGGCTATCTAATCCGTTGAAATCACGTTGCAAAATACCATCAGGGTCGCTACCCGAAAGCACGATAACCACCGATCCATCCTCTTTTACGTTGACGATCTGAGCGGTTGGTTTCGGTTGTCGGTAGTTACGAGCGACATTGACCGATACCGTCGCAGTATTGCTTTTAACCAGGCCATCGTCGACGGAGTAGGTAAAAGTATCGGTTTCACTGTGGTAGGCAAATGGCGATACATAAGTCACTGTCGCCGATGAATCGGTAATGTCCTTAAATGGTGAGGTTTCAAAAACATGAACAAATTTTTCACTCTGATCGACCACGAAAAACTGTTCTGAATTAACCGAGACATGCCGTGGTGGCCCTATGTTACCCAATACAAAACCACCTTCGGTCGGGGCATTGATACCATTACCCTCGGATTGAGCCTGACCGGCAAAAGTGCCATCGGCGGCAAAACGCTGGATACGCTGGTTGCTGTAATCGGCGACATACAGCACATCGTTGGGATCCATCGCCAGATAAACTGGTTTCTGAAACTGACTTATACCACTGCCCGATCCGTCAACATTAGAAGTGCAGGTTGCATCGGTACAACTGTAACCTTTGCTATGTTGCACGGTGTCATCACAGGCCAGGTTGGTGCTGGTAGTACACTGCCCCATCCAGCCGACATAGCTACCGGGAATCAGGTTATTACTACTGTCGATGGATGACGGGGTGAATTTGTGGATCTTGTTGGCGCAGGTATCGGCAATATAAAAATTACCTTGTGAGTCCAGTTCCATGCCGTAACCGGAAACTTGTTGCGCACAGTTTAGTCCGCTCATAAATTGGGGCATTCCGGCATCGTTTGCCAGAGTCCCTCTATAGATAGAGCCGCTGTAAATATCGATTTGTTGTCCATCGGTCAGATAAATTAACGGGTTGGAGAAACTGTCAGTGACTGAACTGTCCGCCCGTGCATATTTGCTGCGTGAAATATCGAGGCCACTTCCGGCATTACTGTCGAAATTAATACCTATCGCGCAATTGGCAGGGGGATTATTAGTAGTATCGGTAATATTGCTATCACAGACATTGAGGGAGTACTCGTTCACACCAGAGCTAAGCAAATAATAAATATTGCCATCCGGGTCGAGTACGAATGAAGAATTGTGTTGGCTTCCGCCTGGATTGTAATTGACATGCCCCAGGAAGTTTCTATCTTTGTCCCAGCGAGAGATTCTGATTCTCTCCTCTATGGGCACATCGCCATTGCCATTTGGATCACATACGGTGTAATAATCGAGAAAATACTGTTCACCATTATCAGTAACCTGGACAAATAGAGGGTTGAAAATAAAGTTGACGGGGGTATCTAGCCCTTTCTGGCAATATTCCATTTCCAGCCAATACAGCTGATTATTGCCCGCCTGTGCAAACGCCAGATCGTCACTCAATACCCCGGTGGTATCGGTACGGTAATCATTGATGAAATAGGGATACAAAGGTGCTACGAACTCGCCGTTAAGCGGCTCTTGCTCTATCCGAAATTTCAATGGATCGACCGCAAGTCCCGCTGGAACTCCACCGGTATAAGGCAACTCATCGGTATCCAGTCCGCCTAGTACAATATCGACGGGTTGTGAAGTAAGGGTATCGGTTGATTGATCGAAAGCCGTTGGCGCTGTGTTAGTACCTGGCGTCTTAACCGTCACTAGCTGATCGACAGTAGATTGATTAGCCGATGCATCGGTGGCCGTCCAGGTCACTATGGTGCGCGTATCCGGTGCTACCAGGCCATCGGCACTGGTTGTGCTGCTGGCTACCGTGGGGTGCAAATCTGCCAGGTCTACTACTAGCGGCCAGCCCAGTCCCTTTGTGTTCAAATCGATATCTATTGTGCTTTCAAAGACCAGCCCCGGTGGTGGTAACATAATCGGAGCCTGGGTGTCTTCAACCGTGACAATTTGGGTAATACTGCGGGAATGGACAGTCTTTTTATCCACCAGACCGTCGCCATCGTGATCTA
>JAOUJX010000240.1 GCA_029882955.1 Gammaproteobacteria bacterium | reverse complement strand
AGCGGATAAAAACTGGATCACGGTCGGGGGTATCCGTTCCACCGGCTTGAGTGCGGCGCTTGGCATTGCGCGTCACGTCTTTCGTTTGTATGGAGAATCTGGAGCGAAGCATAGCCCGCTCGACAGCCCGGAATCACCTCAGGCAGCAATCCTGGCCGAAACCGGGTTGCGTGGCTGGCAACGTACAGGATGTGGTGAGATTGTCTGCCATTGCGAGCTGGTCACAGAGAGTGAAATTGAGACCGCGTTGAGCGGGCCGCTTGCAGCACGATCATTATCCGGACTGAAAAGACAGACCCGGGTGACGATGGGAAGGTGCCAGGGGTTTTACTGTTCGGCGCGGCTCGCCGAATTAACCGCCGATCGCTTCGACACGCCTTTATCGGTAGAAATCCAGGATGACTGACCGGCTCGATAATCCCTGTCAGGTTGTCGTTATCGGTGCTGGTCCCGCTGGATTAGCCGCCGCAACGACGCTGAAACAAAACGGGATTTCACGTGTCATCGTGCTAGAACGTGAGCCCCAGGGCGGGGGCATTCCCCGCCATTGTGGACACCCGCCTTTCGGCATGCGCGAGTTTGGTCGTATCTACAGCGGGCCAACCTACGCGAAAAAACTGGTCGATAGAGCCAGGAATGCCGGCGTCGAGATACATACCTCGACCACGGTGGTGGAGGCAGGGCCGGGGGGTCGACTGCTGATTACATCGGACCGCGGGCCTGAGGAAGTAACAGCCGATCGCGTTATCATGGCCACCGGCGTTCGCGAGTCACCGCGGTCGGCCAGGCTGATCAGCGGCTCTCGCCCACAGGGCATCGTCAATACCGGTGCCCTGCAATCAATGATTTATCTTAAAAACCGCAAGCCTTTCGAACACCCGGTCATCATTGGCTCCGAACTGGTTTCCTTTTCAGCGATTTTGACCTGTCGCAAGGCAGGCATAAAACCAGTCGCCATGCTTGAGGAAGCTGATCGAGTCACTGCCCGGTGGCCCTCGATATTGTTACCTCGGCTGGCTGGTATTCCGCTTCAGTTAAATACCAGGCTGGTGCGTATCGAAGGTAATAGCCAGGTCACCGCTATTGTGGTTAGTGACGTTACTGGCCGCGAGCGCCGGATCGACTGCGATGGTGTCATCCTCAGCGGGGGTTTCGTCCCCGAAGCATCGCTCGCCCGTAGCGGTCACCTGCCAGTCGATGCGCTAAGCAATGGACCGGTGGTTGATCAATTCGGCCGCTGCGGCGACCCGGCTTACTTTGCAACCGGAAATTTACTACGGCCGGTCGAAACTGCTGGCTGGTGCTGGCACGAAGGTCGGCAGGTCGGCCACTGGGTGGCTCAAGATCTGGCGGGCGAATTGCCTGATCGTAACAATGAGCTACAGATTCAGATCATCGATTCACTTATCAAATATTCGATTCCGCAAAAAATTGCACTGCCGGATGTATCTGCCGGCATGTCAGACCTGCAATTGCGTTTTTCTCGTTCCGCAAAAGGCAAACTAACCGTTTGCAATGACAGGGGGATAGTATGGCTAAAAACCTTGAGCGTGAGACCGGAACGCCGGGTTTTGATTCCGTTAAAGGAACTAACCGGCGCTTGCGGGCATGGGCGACTGGAACTCAATTTCAACGAGATAACTTAGTGAAATGCCTCGAGTAACGATGGCATTAGTTATTGTTTTTCCAGGCACTTACAAACTTATTCTTAAATTCGGTACGCAGGTCCGCATACCATTGTGGCTCTGTCGGCCAGGGAATAAGGTTACCCAGTGCGTCACCTGGATAAGCTTCGGCGAAGTTCTTCCTGTAAGCTGGCCCAGCATGTTTGTCTGCGCCGAGAACCGCTGAGTTAGAACCATGCACATCGATAGATTTACCGGCGATCTCGGGATCGAATACATAATTGATCAGGGCGTAGGCCTGCTCAATATTTTTCGCGCTCGATGACAGGGCCAGACCGTCTATCCAGGCCATTGCGCCTTCTTTCGCTGCCTGGTAGTTCACCGGCTCGCCTTTCGACTTCATTGCCAGAACCGGGCCATCCCAGGTTTGGCCGACGATAACACCGCCGTTCAGGAAACCATTTTTCTGGCTTTCAGTGTCGTTCCAGAACAATTTAATGTGGGACTTATGAGTGATACAGAATTTGGTGATTTTAGTCCAGACTCGACGCATTTCATCCTCACTTGAATATGCTTTCCAGACGTCGCCCGGGGCCAGTTTGCCGATAGTTTCCAGATACAAACCCGCCCCCAGCATACCGCTGTGCGGACGAATCATAACCTTACCACGGTTAGCCTCGTCCCAGATATTGCTATAACTTGGCGTTCCACCCGGTGGGCTGTAAAGATCGGTACGCCAGCCAATCGCTTCGGTACCCCAGACAAACGGCAACCAGTGCGAACCCTTACCGTCAAAATTCCATTCTTTTTCGCCCACTTTCAACATAGCCCGGTTGAGGTTTTTCAGTGTCGTAATCTGCTCGTAGTCGAAAGGTTGTAACAGGGCCAGTGTCGACCATTGCCCGGACCGATTATTAGTCGGGCTACACAGATCAACAGCGCCACCTTTTCCTGCCTTCATCTGCTCGATAAGCTCCTCGTTTGAGCCGAAGTCTTTGTAATTGACTTTGATACCGGTTTCCCGGGTGAAGTCGGCGATTACATTGGCAGGAATATAGTCAGTCCAGAGAGTGCAATTGACCTCCCCGGATGAAGCCAGAACTGAATTACTGACAACCCAGGGACCAACCGAAGCAGCCACAGTGGCAGCCGCGCCGGACTTGATTAACTTACGGCGGCTTTCTACAGCTATTTTTTTTATATCTTCACTCATTAAATTACCTTCCCAAGTTCAACGCCGTTTATATCGTCAAACAATCCGGGGAACAATGATACCACCGCCTCCACGCTCAGGAATTTTAACTGACAAGGGAACTATTACACTCGAACAGATTGGGCTCCAAGTATAAACAGCGACTATTATTTACGCTATCAATTATCAATATGCTCCTGAAAGAAAAAGTTGATCTGGATCAATTACCACCTCCCTTTTATCAAGCAGAATCTCATGGCTTTTAGCCATACATCGGAGACCATAATGGACGCAAAACTCAGGACTAAGGTAATTAACTGTCCCGATAGAAAACGAGAAGTTGAGGTTAGCTACACAACGTCCGGGCACTGGTACGCACCGACTTATAACGTCGTTAGCTGTCCAGCAATTAGCGATAGTGGCGTCGGTTGTCACAGGCAATGCAGACCGCTATTAGCAGGATTGACCAACTACCAGCCATCTTTTCTAGGCCGGATTTAGGCTGCCTCTGAAACTTGCGATAATCAGGGGTTAATCATTTCGTCGATGCCGAAATGATCAATCATGCTTCGCACGGCCGCCAGAGCACCCTGCATCTGTTCGGCGTTCAGGCGTCCAATACAACCCATGCGAAAACTGTCGGCAACGGTTAGCTTGCCTGGATATATCACGTAACCCTGTTCACGCAGACCATCGTAAAACCGGTTGAAATCAAACTCCGGGTTTTTCGGCATGTGAAAGGTAATAATGATCGGTGCCTGCAGATGGTCTGGCAGCAGGGTCTTGAAGCCCATCGCGCGCATACCCTCGATTAAAATATCGCCATTACCGCGGTAGCGCCCACCGCGACCTTCTACCCCGCCTTCCTCATCGAATTCGTTCAGGGCCTGATCGAAGGCTAGCAGTACATGTGTCGGTGGCGTAAAACGCCATTGCTTGTTCTTCATCATCGCCTGCCACTGGTCGTATAAATCCAGGCTCAACGAAGGCGAGTTACCTTTGGTTTCCTCCATAGCCGATCGACGCGCGATACAGAAACCCATCCCCGGCGCGCCTTCCAGGCATTTGTTACTGGAAGCGACAACCGCATCGAACTGAATATTTTTTGTACTTAAAGGCAATGCACCGAAGGCGCTCATCGCATCGATAAGCAAACCACGCTGATGACGAGCAACCACCTCAGAAATTTTCTCGATTGGATTGAGAATGCCCGAAGTGGTTTCGCAGTAAACCATGACTACATGGCTGATCGTCGGGTCGTTACTGAGGGTTTGGTCGAGCGCGTCGGTATCGACCGGGACATCTTCCGCAGACTCCTGTACCAGATACTCGCGACGATAGTAGTCGCAGATTTTAGCGATGCGATGGCCGTAGGCACCGTTAATCAGAATTAGTACCTTGCCATCGGCAGGGACAAAATTTCCCATCATGGCTTCGACCACGAAAGTGCCGCTGCCCTGCAATGGCACACTGACATGACTATCCTGGCCATCGACGATCGCCACCAGTCGTTCCAGCATGCGCGCATTGATGTCGATAAAAGTATTATCGCGCGAACCGTAGTCGTGCAGCATGGCCTGCTTCACCGTTGGCGATGTGGTTAACGGACCCGGCGTTAACAGATAAGGGTCGCCTGTGGGGGAACTCGCAGTTGTGCTCATAGCTAGATGCCTGTGATTTAAGGATGTTGACTAATAATGGTTGAGATTTATAGCGCGCCTCAATACTATCTATCAAATCGATATATATTATGGTTGGAATAGGTCGTGCCAATATCACATGCCCATTTACGCTCGTTTCACGCCGTGGCTACGCAGGGCAGCTTTACCAGGGCCGCGGAGGCATTGCATATCACCCAGCCCACTTTATCAGGCCAGGTTAAAGAACTCGAAGAACGTTACGGCATAAAATTATTTATTCGGCACGGTCGTCACATCGAACTCACCGATATCGGTAAATCGGCGCTGGCGATTACCCGGCAAATGTTTCGACACGAAGAAGATGTTGAACAACTGTTTATATCCGCGCGAGCCCTCACCACCGGAAAACTGCTGGTAGCGGCCGATGCACCCTATCTGATCACACCGCTGCTGGCACAGTTTCAACGCATTTATCCGGGTATTCAAATTGCGATCCAGTATGGCAACTCCAGCCAGCTCATGACCTGGCTCGAATCGCGCCGTTGCGATATCGCCCTGCTGCCGAATGTCCCCGAAGGCGATGATCGCCT
Organism: Gammaproteobacteria bacterium; assembly: GCA_029882955.1. Classification (GTDB taxonomy): domain Bacteria; phylum Pseudomonadota; class Gammaproteobacteria. The sequence goes on along the minus strand of JAOUJX010000240.1, from coordinate 1,563 downwards.
GTATTCGATTCCTCTCGAACCGGGTCGCCTTGTCGCTTTCGTCAACGAGAGTCATGCCTGGGCCGACCGGCGCTCAATAAACCTGGCGGAACTACTCAGTCAGCGCATTATTTTACGTGAACAGGGATCCAGAACCCGCTCCATTTTCGAAGACGCGGTAGCTCATATCGGCGGCAGGCTTGACCAGGCGATGGAAATTACCGGTAGAGAAGGCGTACGCGAGGCGGTCGCTGCCGGATTCGGTGTCGGCATTATTGCCGAACACGAGCTGGTCGCCGATACCCGGCTGCGAACCCTGCAAATCAGCGACGCAGAACTGATCCACGCCGAGTACGTCATCTGCCTGAAGGAGCGGCTTAACCTGCGCGTCACCGGTGCCTTTCTGGAAATGATCCGTACCAATCAGAAAATCGACTGACTGATTAATTCATTGACCAGCCCTATACAACACATCCGTAATATCGATTTAAACCAATACCTGAAAAACCGGTATAGTGCCGATTCTTTAAAACCCGTGTACACATTTTCATGACATCCACGAAAACAAAGATTAGCGTCAACGGACGCGACTATAACTGGCCAACCCGACCTTGCGTGGTGGTTTGCATCGACGGCTCGGAACCCGATTACATCGAACAGGCTATCAACGCCGGTGTCATGCCCTGGATGAAAAAAATCGTCGAAGGCCAGGGCGCTGATTTGCGCGCCGACTGCGTCGTACCGAGCTTTACCAATCCAAATAATATTTCCATCGTCACTGGTGTCGCGCCAGTGGTACATGGCATTTGTGGTAACTTTTATTACGACCGTGAAAACGACCGCGAAGTGATGATGAACGAGCCAGACCTGCTACGCACGCCAACCATTTTTAAGGCCTTTCAGGACGCAGGTGCCAAAATCGCAATCGTCACCGCAAAGGACAAGCTCCGCCGCCTACTGGGTAACGAGTTGCAATACGGTGCCGATGGAGCAATTTGTTTTTCCTCGGAGAAATCGGATCAGGTCACACTGGCAGAAAACGGTATCGACAACGTACTCGACATGGTCGGCATGGCAGTGCCTTCGGTTTATAGCGCCGAGCTATCCGAGTTTATCTTTGCCGCCGGCGTCAAACTGATGGAGACCGAGCGGCCCGATTTAATGTACCTCTCTACCACCGATTATATCCAGCACAAATTTGCCCCCGGTAGCGATGGCGCGAATTCTTTTTACGCGATGATGGATAGCTACTGGGAACAGCTCGATGAGCTCGGAGCGACCGTTGCACTAACCGCCGATCACGGCATGAATGCCAAGCACGACGAGGCGAGTGGTGAACCCAATATCATTTATTTGCAGGATGAAGTGGATCGCTTGCTTAGCCCCGGCGCGGCGCGAGTCATTTTACCGATTACCGACCCTTATGTGGTGCATCATGGCGCACTCGGCTCCTTCGCTACGGTCTATCTGCCGGATGGGGTAGATATCGATTCGATTAAATCTGAGCTGCTTTCTATCGCGGGCATGGAAGCGGTTTACGATAATCCCCAGGGATGCGAGAATTTTGGGTTAGCTAACGACCGT
>JAOUJX010000239.1 GCA_029882955.1 Gammaproteobacteria bacterium | reverse complement strand
TGAGTTCGCGGTTCGTGGTTCAATACTCGATCTATTTCCGATGGGGAGCCGAAACCCTTTTCGACTGGAATTCTTCGATAACGAGCTGGAATCAATCCGTAGCTTCGATGTCGAGAGTCAACGATCGCTGCAAAAACTCGACCAGGTCAATTTACTACCAGCTCAAGAATTTCCACTCGACGAGGAAGGCATTAAGACTTTCCGCCTTAATTTTCGCGAATGCTTCGATATCGACCCTAACACCTGCCCGGTATATGCCGATATTTCGCAAGGCATTTCCTCACCCGGGGTAGAGTATTACCTGCCGCTATTTTTCAAGCAACTGGTCAGCCTGTTTGATTATCTGCCCGAACACAGCCAGTTTCTGCTCGATCAGTCGGCGCTCGAACATAGCGAGGAGTTCCTTAGTCATGTCGAAGATCGCTATGAATCACGACGCTATAATCTGGAACGTCCCTTGCTGGAACCCGCGCAACTTTATCTGCAAAAAGATGATATCGAGCAATATATAAAACGCTTCCCCTGCACTGTTTATAACCGTTTCAAATATGACCAGGTTGATGCACAAACGATCAACTGTGATACCCAGGCGATTCCACAATTATCCATTCAAAACCAGTCCGAAGAGCCGGACCGGGCTTTACAGACCTTCGTTAACAAAAAATCATTCAACAAAATTCTGTTTAGCGCCGAATCAGCCGGGCGTCGAGAGTTTCTCTACGAAGCCTTGCAACACTACGGTATTCGACCGACTCCGGTGACCAGCTGGGGTGATTTCCTCTCAAACCAGACCAGTCGGATTTTCTTAACTGCATCCTCACTGGAGGACGGCTTAACTTTAGAGCGTTCTGGTTTTGCCATTATCGCTGAGCATCAGTTATTCGGAGACCGCGCAAAGCAACAACGCCGACGAAAATATAAGAAGACTCGCGACGCTGAAAGCACTATTCAAAGCCTCGCCGATTTGCACGAGGGTGCCGCAGTAGTTCACGAAGATCATGGTATTGGACGCTACCAGGGCTTAAAAACACTGACTGTATCCGGCATCGAGACGGAATTCCTCTGTATCGAATACGCCAATGAAGACAAGCTTTATGTACCGGTATCATCACTGCATTTAATCAGTCGCTACGCCGGGGCGAGTGACGAAAACGCACCACTACACCGGCTCGGAAGTAACCACTGGGATCGTGTCCGTAAGAAGGCTCAGGAGAAAATTCACGATATTGCAGTCGAATTACTGGAGATACAGGCCCGCCGCGAAGCCTTGCAAGGATTCGGTCACAAGCTTTCGCTGGATGAGTACCAACAGTTTGCTTCGACATTTCCGTTCGAGGAGACACCCGACCAGGAAAATGCGATTCAGGCTGTCATTAGCGATATGCAGTCATCCCGGCCGATGGACAGAATCGTCTGCGGTGACGTCGGCTTTGGTAAAACTGAAGTCAGTATGAGAGCCGCCTTTATCGCCGCCAATTCGGGTAAGCAGGTAGCGATGCTGGTTCCAACCACCCTGCTCGCCCAGCAACACTATCAAAACTTCCTTGATCGTTTTGCCGACTGGCCTGTGCGCATTGCAAGCCTGACCCGATTCACTCATAAGAAAGAGCTGGATCAGACTTTAGAGCAATTGGCCAACGGCAAGATCGATATCGTTATTGGCACACACAAACTACTGTCGGAGTCGATCAAGTATAACGATCTTGGACTGGTGATCATCGACGAAGAGCATCGTTTCGGAGTTCGTCACAAGGAAAAACTAAAAGCACTACGGGCCCAGGTTGACCTGTTAACCATGACCGCGACACCGATCCCACGGACCCTGAACATGTCTCTGGCAGGCATGCGCGATCTGTCGATCATCGCCACGCCGCCAATACAGCGCCATGCCATTAAGACTTTCGTTTCGCAGTGGAATAACGACACGGTGATTGAAGGGTGTCAACGCGAACTCAAACGCGGTGGTCAGATATACTTTTTGCATAACGAAGTTAAAAGTATCGAGCGCATCGCGAGTGAATTACAGGACCTGATTCCTGAAGCACGGATCGGTATTGTGCACGGTCAAATGAAAGAAAAGGAACTCGAGCAGGTAATGCTTGATTTTTACCACCATCGCTGCAATCTTCTGGTCTGCACGACGATTATCGAAAGCGGAATCGACGTGCCGACAGCGAATACCATTTTCATCAATCGAGCGGATAAGTTAGGCCTGGCACAATTGCATCAGATTCGTGGCCGCGTCGGCCGTTCGCATCACCGGGCCTATGCCTATTTAATCGTACCACCGAATCGCTCGATGACCGCTGATGCCCGAAAACGTCTGCAGGCCATTGAATCGCTTGAAGACCTGGGCGTCGGTTTTACCCTCGCCACACACGATCTGGAAATACGCGGTGCAGGCGAATTGCTAGGCGATGATCAAAGTGGCCAGATCACCGAGATCGGCTTCACGCTGTACTCCGAGCTGCTGGAGCGCGCGGTGCAATCAATTAAGGCAAATCTGCCGTTGGATTTCGACAAGCCGCTGATGCGGCCTTCGGAAGTGGACTTTCATGTCCCGGCGTTAATTCCTGAATCGTTTATTGCCGATATTCATCATCGACTGATCGAGTACAAACGTATCGCGTCGGCCCGTAGCGGAGGCGACCTGCGTGAATTGCAAATGGACTTAATAGACCGCTTTGGCCTGTTGCCGGATCCGTTAAAAAATCTTTTCCATACCACCCAGATAAAGCTGCAGACGGCGACGCTTGGTATTGAAAAAATCGATATTGGAGAACAGGATGGCAAAATCGTTTTTAACGTCAATCCAAATATAGATCCGATGAAAATCATTCATTTAATCCAGTCGAGTCCTGATCTATATCGTTTCGACGGAAAACAGACCTTGCGCATTCGCTGCCAAAGTGATGAACTTGAAGTCCGGTTTAAACAAATTGAAACTCTGTTAGAGGATCTTGCTGCCTAGTCTTATGAAAATTTACCAATTGTTACTTTCCGTTTTTATTTTCGCCCTGCCGGTTACCGTATTTTCTCAGTCTAGCGATGAGAAAACACGCTATTACGACGTCGAAGTCATCATCTTTAAAAATGTCCAGGTGCCGAAAGGCAAGGAGTTTATCCTGCCCGTTAGCCTGCCCCCCAGAGAAAAGGAGATGATTGACTTTTCCAGGGCCTCTGGCATCCGCAATGCGGCTAAAAAAGCCTTCGAATTAACACCAAAGAACAGCTTACTCATGACCGATAAGGCAGAAAAAATTATCAAATCGCCTTATTACGAACTCCTGGTGCATCAGGGCTGGCGTCAGCCAGGCATGGATAAGGATAGTTCCCTGGCGGTGTGGATTCGTGGTGGCAAAGTATATGGTGACGAATATGTTTCTATCGATAGCCAGCTATCGGGAGCGCAGTATGGATCAACGAATCAAACCGATGCTCCAAACGGCAAACTATTCGAACTGGAAGGGAAAATCACTATCGTACTGGCCCGCTACCTGCACACTTATGCCGATTTAATTTATCGGCGACCGCGCCTGATGCTGGACCAGACCCTGAGTCAAAGCCTGGACAATCCAGAGTTGCTTGCCGAACTGGAAAACTCTCCGGACACGCGGATACTCGATAATTATCATTTGCTTGAGCAAAGACGAATGCGCAGCAAGAGTCTGCATTATCTAGATCACCCGGAGTTTTCCATGCTGGTCTATATTACGCCTTCCCTGGAACCTGAGTAAATGCTACGGCCACCGAAGCTAGCAGCGGATAGCAAAGGTTTACTTAATAGTTTCCACCGCCTCCAACTCGATGAGAATTAAAATCATACCCTGCAGGATTGAAAGGCGTCTTCCGGCCCACTAATGCCTCGATCAATGCCAGTTCCTGATCAGTATGATCGAATACCGGTGCCGGTACGATCAACTTCTGCTTTGCCGCTGAAGACAGGATAAAAACCGGTCTGTCGTGATATTTAGTGACAATATCTGTCACCACATTCGGATCAGCCCTGGCACTAATACGGGTATGGCCATAACAGGTGCACAGATAGGATTTGTCGGGATTAGATTCAGCATAGATACCCGTACCACGGATACCGATAGTCGCTGTTGAAGTAACCAGTTGACTGGCAGTTTCACGCTTTCCGAATACACCCAGCAAAGCACCGGATATCATCCGCATCGACTTGATCAAAATTCCACTAGCGCTGAACTCCAGCTCGCTGTTGCTGCGTAAAATAAAGGCATCGGACCCAACTACGAAAATAATTTCACTATTCTCACTGGTTTGTACAATTGAGTCTGCCGTTATCTGCGTGTTAATATCAGCCGGTATACCATTAATCATGACATTTCCCGAAAGCTTATAAATAGACCGTCCTTGGGGTAAGCGCTCTGGCAGGCTACTTAAAGCATAACTCGGCCTTACTAATCCAGCCGCGTTAATACCACTAAAAACGCCTAAGGCTAAGGCATCGAGTAAAATTTTACGTCGTTTAATACCGTTATTATCCATCCTGTACTCTTCGTTAAACCCTCTCAACCCTACTGTATGAGTAAGCAGCAACATTGTAAAGCCGGCCAAAAAAATGCCTGTGCCAGGAATATTTCACTTCACTGCTGAATAAATGGCAGGAATAACTTATTTTACGGTGCTTTGATATTGAATCTACCACTAATGCCGTCAATAATGTGGTTCTGCTGATCGTTAAGGGCTCTAATCTCCGTGGAAAAAAACATGTATCCAGTCCAGCTTCATCCAGGTACCCGTGCTACGCATTTTGTGTTACTGACGTTCATGCTAATTCTTAGCCTGATAATGGCCGGAAATGCTGATGCTGCGAGGAAATATATTACTGACGAATTCGAAGTGACCATGCGCAGCGGCACCAGCACGTCGAACAGTATTGTCAAGATTCTAAAAAGTGGAGATGCAGTAGAGGTTCTCGAAGAGGACCTGGCTTCACAGTATTCGCTCGTTGAAACCAATGAAGGTAAGAAAGGTTACGTTTTAAGCCGCTTCCTGAAGAACACTCCATCGGCTAGAGAGCAACTTATCAAGTTACAGGAAAAAAGCGAACAGCAAAAACAAACTGTCGCGTCGCTCAGAGATGAAATCAAGCGACTCAAATCCGAACTCAGTAGCAAACAGAAGGATAACGAATCCCTGAAGAACACCTTACAGGCTTCTGAAAATGAACTCGATCAGGTCAGAACAGCCTCTGAAAATACTTTAAATATTCTTGAAGATAATAATCGTCTACAGGCCATAGTCGAAACGTTACGAGACGAGAAGCAATCGCTTAGTGATGAAAACGACAGCCTGAAAGATTCGACAAAAATGGACTGGTTTATCCGTGGTGCGGCGGTCTCGATCATCGCCTTCCTGCTCGGAATAATAGTCACTCGAATTCGATGGCGTAAGCAGGATAACTGGGGCTCTTATTAAGCGGCCATGCAGTCATCCTCAGTTGGAAAGGTTAAGCGGATCGTCTGGATTGACACCGCTCATGAATGGAATCTTACGGTCATTATGAGTAATTTGATAGATTAAGCCCATCCAGTTACCGACTACCGCACAGGCAGTATCGTGCCAGGTATTATCCAGTGTCGCCAATACTAATGCTTCGGGGAATTCGGGTATAGAGCTTCCATTTTCGCGCGCATCATCCACGCGTGACGCATATTCCCTGAGAATTGCCGATTCATATAAACCAAGGTAGTTGTCCGGTAAAGGTGGGTAATCTGCACTGATACCGTTAATATAATTTGATATCTCGCGTTTATATTCCTTTAACAAAGAGACGGTATCGTACTCAGGATGGCCCTGGAAAAATACAGTACGAAAACCGTCGGCACTGGTTGCCAGGTGAACGCTGCCGTCGTCACCGACTACCAGGGTTCGTAGTCCTGCTGCATCGAACTGACCAGGATAAATACTGTTCCAGCGAGAGTGTGGCACACTGAAGCGCGAATTGATGTCGGCGACCAGCGGGTGATGTGGCTCTATGACCTTGTGCTCGTAGACTCCCCACTTTTTCCTTGTCTGCTGCTCCCGCCTTTGCCCGTAGCGAAACTCCAGAACTGCATGTGTCGCAAGGCAGGAACATAAGGTCGATGTTACATTATCATTCGCCCAGTCGGCCACTTCGATCAGCGATTCCCAGAAATCCTCGGCAGAAAGTTCCGGCTGGGTAACATTGGCACCTGTGATTATCAGCGCATCAAGGCCCTGCTCACGTAGATCATCGAAACGGTCGTAATACTTGTCGATATAGTCGCGCGCTTCCTCACTACGCGGCAAAGCATCCAGCGTAAAAGGATGCACATAAAACTGTGCAATCGGATTACTTTCACCTATTAGTCTGAAAAACTGTCGTTCGGTTGCGCCCAGGGCAGCATCCGGCATCATATTCAAGAGACCAATATGTAGTTCTCTAATATCCTGATGAGCAGCCGCATCAGACGCCAGTACGCGCACCCCTTCCGTGGCCAACTTGCCGAATGCGGGCAAATTATTATGAGCCACCAGTGGCATCAGTTACTCCTCTTTATTGCCAGTTCAAGTAATTCAAGAAAATCGTTTTCGTCCCGAATCATAGCTGCCTCATCCGAGGTCAC
>JAOUJX010000237.1 GCA_029882955.1 Gammaproteobacteria bacterium | reverse complement strand
TTATTGCCAAAGCTTATCCAGGTACCACGGTCGGCCATCGTATAGGCATTCATCTCTACTGTGACATTCAGCGTAGCGCCCATGCCTGATCCGGTTTCGCGATACCAGTCGCCATTAAAAGGCAGCGGGTCGATGCCGGCTGCCGCCCAGAGTGATAATTCCTTTTTATGCGTGCCCGAGTTATCACCTCGCGACAGGAAAAAAGACCTGGATCCGGCTATTTTCTGTAAGCCGTCGATAACATTTTGTTGACTGCGTATACCTGCCGGATCTGCAGGAGGACCGATAAAAATGAAATCGTTATACATGACATCGAAACGTTCGACACCGTAGCCTTCGGCAATAAAGCTTTCTTCGGCTGATTTTGCATGTACCAGTAATACATCGCCATCGCAGTTTTGTGCATTCTTGATAGCCTGTCCGGTGCCGACCGCAACCACATTGATATCGATACCAGTAGCCTGTTTGAACTTTGGTAATAAATAATCGTATAGACCGGAATTGGCTGTCGATGTGGTTGACTGCAGGATTAACGACTGCCCGGCGACTGTTGTGAAAGCCCCCATCGTCAAGCCAATAGCTAATGAAATACGGATTAACAAAGAGGCCATATCTATCTCACCTTAAATAACCAGTTCACCCCGCAAATAAGCCTGCGCTTCTCTGCTCCGGGGTTCTTCGAAAAACTGTTTGGCGGGGGTATGCTCGGACAGGCGTCCCCGGTGCATAAAAATAACATCACTGGCGAGGCGTCTGGCCTGGCCAATATCATGGGTTACCAGTATCAACTTAACACCGTTATCGGAAACCTGGGCCAGCCAGTGCTCAATCTGTCGTGTGGCCGATGGATCGATACTCGCGGTCGGCTCGTCGAGAAACAGGATTTGCGGTGAAGTAGCCAATGCCCGGGCCAAAGCCAGGCGTTGCTGTTCACCACCGGAAAGCAGCCGTGCCGGTTGCATCCGTCGCTCATAAAGGCCCGCTTCCTGAAGAATATCACGGCAGGACTTGTTACCTTTGATCACACAATTATCCAGCACAAAGTCGATATTTGCGGCAACCGAACGACGTAATAAAACCGGCTTTTGAAAAACCATTGCCTGCGCCTGTCTAACCGCCAGTTCGAGTGACTTACCATTCCATTCGACAATGCCGGAATCGGGTTCCAGTAAGCCGTGAAGCAAACGAATTAGTAAGCTTTTACCTGCGCCGTTCGGACCCATGACAGCGGTCACACCCTGACTATCGAGGTGCAGATTAAAGTCGCCCAGCAACTGCTTTTTATGCACGCTAAAACATAGATCTGAAACCTTTAACGGCAACTGCGTAATTTTTTTCATCTCAGGCATAAGCCAGGTGTTTGGCACTAGCACGCAAGGCATAGACCAGGGCATTAATGGTTAAAGATAACAGCATCAATACCAACCCCAGGGCAAGCGCCAGTGCGAGGTTTCCTTTCGATGTTTCGAGTGCTATCGAAGTCGTCATCATCCGTGTCAGATGATTGATGTTGCCTCCAACAATAATGACAGCACCTACCTCGGCAATCGCCCGGCCAAACCCGGCTAGCACCACGGTCAGCAAACTGTAACGAGCATCCCAGATCAGAATCGGAATAACACGATTCATCGGCAGGCAGAAAGATCGAAACTGTTCATCGTATTCACGGTGCAGGTCTTCAATAGTCTGACGGGTCAAAGCCGCAACTATGGGCACGATGAGAATAACCTGGGCGATGATCATCGCCGTTGGTGAGTACAGAATATTCAACCATCCCAGTGGTCCGGCGCGCGAGATCATCATATAGACCAGCAGGCCAACAACGACCGGCGGCAAGCCCATCAAAGCATTGAGTAAGATATCGACCGCCTGCCGTCCGGGAAACCGAATCACCGCAATCGAAGCACCTAGCGGAAAACCAATAATGGCAGCGATGATTACCGCGATAAGGCTAACGCGTAGCGATAGCCCGATAATTTCGAGTAAATCGGCGTCGAGTCCACCAATTAAGGCAAAGGCCAGAGCAAAAGAAGATGAAAAATCCTGCATAATTTACAAATTTTGCTTTTAATTCGTAAATTATGCAAATTAAATCGACAATAATTTCTTTTAAAAAATCGACTATCGGGTAACATCCGCGCATGACTACGACTCCCGCCAATAGAAGAACTTTAATTGCCGCCTGCGCCGCGATTACAGTTTTTGGTTTCGCCTTTGGAATGACCTATCCACTGCTATCGCTGATTCTGGAATCCCGGGGCGTATCGAGCGATATGATCGGCATCAACTCGGCGATGATGCCTCTGGGCATTTTGTTATTCTCATCGGTCATCCCCGTTGTCGCCAAGCGTTATGGCGCCCGAAATGTGGCGATAGCAGCTGCTATCGCTAGTGGATTTGTCATTCTCTCCTATAAAGTCTTCGACAGCTTATCGGCCTGGTTCCTGATTCGACTAATTCAGGGCATGTCGATCTCAACCCTGTTTGTACTCAGTGAAGCCTGGATTGTCGGTTCTGCCAGTGACCACAACCGAGGTAAGATTGTCGCCATTTATTCCAGCGTGCTATCCGCCAGCTTTGGCGCCGGCCCATTGCTGGTTGGTATCATCGGTATCGAGGGCTGGCTTCCTTTTGTGCTGGGTTCGGCGGTAGTTTTCCTCGGCGTTATCCCGTTTTTCTTCATTCGCGAGGAAACCACGTCAGCCCCGGAAGAAACCAAACCTTCGGGCATATTCGATTTCGCACCCAAAGCACCGATATTACTCGCTGCGGTTGGAATTTTTGCAATATTCGATGCCGCGACTCTGTCACTGTTCCCGGTATACGGCATGAAAAACGGCCTCGACATCGCCACCTCAGCCAATATTCTAACTGCACTGATTATCGGTAACGTGTTACTACAATTCCCGATTGGCTGGCTCTGCGACATTTATCCGCATCGACGGATACTCACAGGCTGTGCAATTATCACCAGCGTTTTATTATTATTCGTTCCATTTGTAATGGACTCAATACTGAAATGGCCATTACTCGTTCTTATCGGCACCACCGGCTACGGCGTCTATACGGTTTCACTCACTTCGCTGGGCGATCGCTTTAAAGGCATAGAACTGGTGAATGGTTCCGCCGCTTTCGCCGTGGTCTGGGGACTTGGCGCATTATTTGGTTCCATTTCCGGCGGCTGGACTATGGCCGGTTTTGGTTCCCATGGCCTGCCGATTAGCCTGTCACTGATTTATTTTATTCTAGTGGTGGCATTGATCTGGCGAAGGAAACATCCTGATTAGCAGTAAAAAATAGTCGAGGTTATCAGAGAGACCTCAACCTCAAAAATCCCTACACAGTCGTACTTTTGCCAGGAACATAATGTCTAGCCCGGACGATCACCACAGTTTCCCAACTTTAGCCATCACACTCACCATTATTTCAGGAATAACTCTGGCGGGGATGGATGCGACAGCAAAATATCTCTCGCTTGAAGTGGCTTTCATTATGGTGATATGGGGACGATATTTCTTTCATACTGTCATTACCTTTAGCATTTATAGCGTCAATACCCGGTCGTTTAGTTTTCTTCATAGCAAGCGGCCAGCCTTTCAATTCCTTCGAGCACTCGCCCTGTTCGGTGCCACGTTTTTCATGTATCTCGCAATTATGCGTATGCCTCTGGGGGACGCTGCGGCCATTCAATTTCTGGCACCTGTCCTGGTCACCGCATTTTCGGGCTTAATTCTGGGAGAGCAGGTCGGGCCGCGGCGTTGGATGGCGGTAGTTTGCGGGTTCATCGGTGTGCTACTGGTGGCACGACCCGGCTCGGGCGTACTGGGCTGGAATGCACTATTACCACTGGCGACCGCAATTCTGTTAGCGATTTATATGATGATGACCCGGATCATCCGCAATGTAGATTCGCCAGCAGCAACTACTTTTTACTCCACTGCACTCGGTGCATTAATCCTTACCATGGTAGTGGTCTTCAACTGGCAGCCACTAACACCGTCGCAGTGGTTCTTAACGGTCACCATGGGCGCGGCCGGGGCGTTAGGCCATTTCCTGCTGGTGAGAGCTTTTCATACAGCCGAGGCTTCCATGCTGGCACCTTTCACCTACGCCCAGGTTGTTGCAGCCATCGTCTGGGGCTACCTGATATTTGGTGATATCCCGAGTATCTGGACCCTAAGCGGTGCCAGTGTGGTTATTTGCAGCGGGGTATATGTCTGGTATCGGGAAACCCGGGTTATTCGAAAACAGGCTTCATAAAAGATCGCTCAAAGCTGAGAAAGCATTTTGTTTCCTCATAATATTTCATAGCCGCCTGGCATTGCGTGTCAGCCGCTGCCTGTTGCCGGTAGGATTCGTACTGCGCCAGATTCGGGAACGAGAATAAAGCCAGCGCGATATTACTGGCACCTTCGTGAGGCATAAAATAACCGTGATGGGTACCTCCAAACTTTTCTACCAGCGGTATCCATAGCTTTGCATAATGTTCAAATTCCTTTAATTTGAACGGATCAATCACGTATTTTAAATAACAGGTAATCATAATTTTTCGTACTCCGATTTTAGTATGACAGGCACCAGAAGCCTAGATAACCGGCAAAGGCTTCCGTCTAAGCCCACTCAAAGCATTTCCGGCGATCGCGATCAACAACACACTTCCGCCTATCAGGGTATAAGAGCTCGCGGTTTCGCCCATGAATATCCATACCCAGATAGGGCCGAGCAAAACTTCGGTCATAGACAGTAATGCCAGCTCTGCTGCGGGCACCACCTTTGAGCCGACGGTATAAATCGTCAGACCGGCTCCGACCTGAAATACGCCCATCGCTAGAGCAATGCCGGCATCATTTATTGACAGCAATAATGAGAAATCCTGCGTCAGGCAAACAATCGCCGAGATAATCATGGCGAATATACCCGCCAGGAACACCGCCGGGAGCATATCCTCAAGTTTGCCCCAGCGCAGCGCAATGGTAAATACCGCAAACCCCAGAGCCGATAGCAGGGCCATTACATTACCGGTCATTTGCCCTACAGAGATGCCATCGATCACCATAATCGCGATGCCTACGATGGCCAGCAAGGTGGCTAACCAGGTGGCATTTCGCACGCTTTCGCGCAATATTACCCAACCGAGTATTGCGGCAAAAAAAGGGGCTGCGGCAAATAAAAACATAGCATTAGCGACAGTGGTCGTCTGGATCGAATAAATACCACCGGCGAATGCCATGACCAAACCCAGGCCACCGATAACACCAGCCAGACCGGAACGTTTTATCGTATTTATCGGTGTAAAGCCGGAGCGGAAGCTAATGACGATAAACAGAAATATCGCCAACGCAAATGAACGATAAATCAGGATTTGCCAGACATTGGCAGCTTCAATATTGCGAATCCCCAGACCCATGGTCGACCAGAAAACACCCGCCATTAATACCAGCATGACACCACTCAGATAAGATAACGATGTTTCCGATTGCTCCAGGCTGACTGCATTATCCACTAACAACTACCCATGCGTAACAAACAAAATTAGGTCGCCAATGTAATCGAAGTCTCACCGATTACAAAGAGGTTTTGAATCAGTCAAACTGGCAGCATTGCTTGTGACCAGACAATTCTATATATTCGGCCGTACACACCTGACAGGAAATTGCTATGCCTTCTGCCATGACCCGACGCGCCACTCGTCATTCCAGAAGAAAAATGCTCCGACGGGCTACCCCTTGCGTTGTTAACGGTTTTTGGCGCCATAGCTTTAGCCACAACACCAACTTCTATGGAGGAGCCAAAATTGACTGACGCAGGATTGCCTTCCAATAGCATGGTAGTTGTGAAGAAGACTATTGATTCTGAACTTTTGAAGGGGTAGCTGACGAAGAAAATTCTCAGGACTTACTATCCTGAATATCAAACCCAGGTACAAAACGCCCAACTATACTACCCGCAAGAAACCCGAAAATTAAACGCCGAGTTTTATACCAGTAGGTACCAAAAAATATCACCAGAAATCCGAGCAACAGGAGCACGTAGATCAATACATTCTGAGTACTGGGCAACTGGCCGACGAATACCTGGGTCAACGCGTAAATCATATACAACTGCGTCGATACCAGCATCGCCCGCCTGTCCAGCAATAATGCCAGCAGTAGAAAAACGAGGAAGAAAACAATAATAATGACTTCTTTGTCGATCGCCTGAATCCATTCCTGATTACTGAAAAACAGAGAGACCATGGCGCCGTGGACGATCAATGGTGAGGCCAGCAGGTGCAACCAGAAGGCACTGTCACTTAAGTGTGACACGCGCTTCGTATCGCGCACATCGAAAAGCATGGCAATCACGAAGACAATCAACCCAAGACCAACAAAGATGAGGGGGTTCTGGATCACATCGACACCAATTTGAATAATAGCAATGCCAACCAGCCCCGCCGCTAGCGGTAACAGGCTAAATGGCATTTTGTATCGCAGATAAAACAACAGGCTGGTCAGACAAAGAACTCCAACACCAAAAACCGTTGCATTCTCGTGGTCAAAGGCAATGGCTTTGTTGACAAAAAATAAAATCGAAATCAGGATCGCGATACCGGGTAGTGACAGTCGACGCACTCGTACCAGC
>JAOUJX010000238.1 GCA_029882955.1 Gammaproteobacteria bacterium | reverse complement strand
CTATCTGCGCAGCTACGTCATCGTTATAGGTCAAAATCTGTATCGATATCTGCAGGAAGCCGACCGGATCCTGGGGGTCGAGATTAACCGTAAAGGCGGGTTTTAAATCGACATAGATTGCTTTTCCCTTTTCAACCACAGCCTCTTCAGCAACCGCTACAGCTTCAGTATCATCACCACCCACAAACAATAAGGTACCGCCGACAGCAGCTCCAATTAACAGCAGTGCGCCAGCAATTATCAGAATTAATTTCTTTTTACCGCCACCCGACTCTTCTACATCTTCCTCTTCAGCCATTCACTTTTCCTCGTCAAATAAAACAAAGCTATATCGAATTATTTAACTG
The DNA here is from genome assembly GCA_029882955.1 of Gammaproteobacteria bacterium. Taxonomy (GTDB): domain Bacteria; phylum Pseudomonadota; class Gammaproteobacteria. The sequence continues at coordinate 6,274 of JAOUJX010000238.1, read as the reverse complement.
CAATCCCTGTGCCAAGTGAATATATCACTATTTTTCAATGAGTTATTTCAGGCCAACGAGAATTTGGCGGTTTTTTGACAGAGTTTAATTGACGTCTGAGACAATAACTTGTCGACCCAGGAAACCGTTCCGACAGGATTAGGCCAGAAACCCGGCCTGATGTGCTCGGAAAAACAGGCTAGGCGAAAAAATCGACTACCGAATCGGAGCTGTAATAACGTACTTCGCTACTTTCGCTCTTTCCTTCTCCATTCTGATCCAGCTGATTATCTGCCAGAGATTCCTCTAAACCACCATCAGTTTGCTGTGAGGCCTGCTGTTGCTGCTCCTGGTGCGAAACATCCACGCTCACATTTTGGTATCCATTTTCCTGTAGAAATTCCCTCAGTTTGAAGCTTGCGTTGTCGATAATGTCGCGGGTCTGGGCGTGTTGAGTATTTATAGTCACCTTAGTAACATCATCAGTGACCTGGATATTGACTTCGAGGCGACCCAGTGACGGAGGGTCGAGTCGAATTATCGCAGTATTAAGTTTCTGATTGATCATCCAGTGAACTCGTTCGCCAACACCATTTCCCCAGGCGGTGGTATCGCGCGTATTATTTACGCTAAGTGTTTCAATTTCGGTCGGCAGTAACAGGCTATTCTGTGGAATATTGCCAACTGAGATCACAGCCGATGGATTTTGCAGACGGACCTGGCTACCATTTAGTTCAACCACTTCAGCCACTGCCGATTGCATCATCTGAAAATCATTGATTTTGACCTGAGACGACTCACCAGGACCATTCGCTTTTATGGCTAAGGCGTCATCTGCGCCTACTGCAGTCTGGGGTAGCTTCGGCTGGGGAGATAAGTCACCCTGTACAGACTGATCACCGGTTAGGGTCGACATTGAGATTACCGACTGCACATTAACCTGAGTGGCTCCGAGCGGCAAGGATTTACCGCTGGTAGGCAAAGCTTCTCCCGGCGCTACCTGGCCGGTATTTATCAAAGGCACGCTATTTTCACTGCTGTCGGTCGCCGTTAAAAGAACGCTCTCATCGATCGCTACCTCAACCGGTTCCACGGGTGCTTCGGTAATAATATCGAGTCCCTGGTCAGCAAGGTGCTGTAACCAGGTTACTGACATTCCAGCATCATTAACAAGCTCACCAGAAATCTCGATGGGTTCGACCATATTCGATTTTAGTTCTTTACGATCAATAACTTGCGAAGATTCTGTCTGCTCACGCAATTCTCCGTCCTGCCTCATTTCACGAGACAATACCGCAGAAAATTTATCCTCTTTGGACTGACTACTATTTAAATCGGACCGAGGTCCTGATTCCTTCAGGTTTACATTACGAGACTGCACGTCGGCGAACATTGTATTCATCTTGCCATCCAGTTTTTTAGTTACTCGATGATGCACGGGGACTTTCGGCCATTCAGTTTCTGGACAGGTCCTGGGCACCGTTGAAAGACTAAATGCATCTAACGTGCCAATTCCTGATCAAGAGGGCTTTGCGGGGAAGGACTAATATTCCTGTCGTTTACGTTGCGAAAACTCATCCATCGACTTTTGTTCGCTGCGGCTGATCTGTTTTTTCTCTTCAAGCAGTAAATTCTTGATGACCTGATGCATGATATTAGATTTTTTCCTGGTTTCCAGCCATGATCTACGTTTGCTTTCGAGTTCACTTTCACGGAACCGGATCACGTCGGACTGCTTCTTGATCGTGTCATCGAGCTGGGCCAGAAAACGATTGAATTCCTGTAATTCCACCACGGAACAACTAACACCAGTCAGCCCCTGCTTATTCATATACTCATTCCGATAGGACTCAAGCTGACGTAATTTAACCTTTTCAGCTTCGACCTGATTCTGACTTAAGGCGACGCCTTTGAGTGCCTGCTGCTCTTTCTTGTCGGCGTGTAGTACTACCGGGTTCAGACGTTCAGCGCGCGTCATTGCTTACCTGCTCCTGCGGGTTGTCCGTCGATTGTTGATCCATGGCCTGATGTGATCTCTGTAATGTTTCCATCAACTGAGTATAGCTATCATTGAAGCTAACAGGCTGATTCATATCCTGTGCCAGAAATTCTTTCATCACAGGTTGCATAGCAATAGCCTGATCGATCATCGGATCCGAGCCACGCTGGTACGCACCCACGTTAATCAGGTCTTTATTTTGTTGATAAAGACTATAGATTCGACGGAAATTCTGAGTCTCCTGTAGATGATCGGGGGTCGTAATCTGTGGTGCCAAACGACTAATCGACGCTTCGATATCTATCGCAGGATACTGTCCAGAATCGGCCAGTTGCCGGGACAGGACAATATGACCATCGAGTATCGCTCGGGCAGAATCGGCGATCGGGTCATTATGGTCATCACCTTCTACTAACACTGTATAAAACGCAGTAATCGAGCCGGCGTTTTTACTACCATTCCCCGCGCGCTCTACCAGTTGCGGTAGTCGAGCAAATACCGACGGCGGATAACCCTTGGTGGCTGGCGGCTCTCCTATCGCCAACGCAATTTCTCGCTGCGCCTGTGCGAATCGCGTTAGTGAATCCATTAAGAGCAATACGTTATGTCCCTGATCCCTGAAATATTCGGCAATGCTGGTAGCCTGCATCGCACCGTGGATTCTCATTAACGGCGAAGCATCGGCAGGTGCCGCAACCACCACCGATTTCTTCAGACCTTCTTCGCCGAGAATTTCTTCAACAAATTCTTTCACCTCGCGACCACGTTCACCGATCAAGCCAACAACGACAATATCGGCTTCGGTATATTTGGTCATCATGCCTAGTAGAACGCTTTTACCAACACCACTTCCGGCAAATAATCCCATGCGCTGTCCTCGGCCAATCGCAGTTAGCGCATTAATCGCGCGCACGCCGACATCGAGAACTTCTCGTATCGGCGTCCTTTCCAGGGGATTGATTTCCTGCCCCTGTAATGAAGTACGATGTGTGGCTCGCAACGGACCCTGACCATCTAGCGGACGTCCGCCACCATCGATGACGCGTCCGAGTAGTTCGGGTCCAACACTGATATCGGAAGAGTTTCGTCTGGGGATAACCCGGGCATTGGGTACCAGTCCATGCACCTCGGCGGTTGGCATCAGGTAAAGACTCTGCCCGGAGAAACCGACCACTTCCGTTTCGATTCGTTGTCCGCCGGGGTTCACTACATCACAGCTGGCACCTATGGGAGCCTGGCACCCCACCGCCTCCAGGGTCAACCCGACCATACGCGTTAGTACGCCTTCAACAACAGGGGTTCCCGCAGACTTGCCCCGCTTTGCCACTCGGGCCAGAGATTCTGACCAGTCTTTAGTGGCCTTTTCAATGAGTGGATCAATCTGCATCGCTATTCCTTAAACTCCTGGTCTTCTTCTCGCTCACCGCCAAGCACCTCGGCCGCGAGGGCCGACAGCCTGTTTTCAAGCGTAGCATTGATAATCGATGTTTCTGATTGAATTTCGCAACCGCCCCTGGTAACCATCGGATCTTCGATCAGTCTCCAGGTCTGCTCCTCGCTATTTGGATCAATTGACAGCGCCGAACGCACCAGACTGGCATCTTCCGGATTGATAATGACGGAGATATTTCGCGCATTGCCAGGCAGCAGTTTTACCGAATCTCGTATGAGCCCAACTATTTCACCCGGCTCGATGCGTATTTCTCGACGAACTAACTGCTGCGCCAAAGTCACTGCGACCTGGGTGAGCTGGTTCTCGATATCTTCGTTTAATGCCTGTAACGGATGTTCTAGAAATTCAACCAGTTGCCGCAGGCGCTGCTTAGTTGGCTGCATCTCCTGCTCTGCCATTTTCAGCCCTTCCTGATAACCTTCTGCTTCGGCGTCCTTTCGCCATTGTTCGATTTCGTCGGCGGTAGGAATCGAGGACGCCACATCATCCACCTCGCTTTCGATGCTATGACTATGAACCGCGCGACCTGCCTCTACGTGCATCACAGGTACCTGCCATTTTTCGGCTGCGGCAAGCGGCTTCTTTTCTGATTTTATTAATGACATAAGAGTGCCAACCTATACCATTTCTTCGCCGCCACCCATGAGTACAATCTCACCGGACTCTTCGAGTCTGCGAGCAACCGCCAGAATTTCCTTCTGTGCGGCCTCAACTTCGCTGAGTTTGACAGGCCCTTTGGCTTCCATATCTTCGACCAGCATTTCGGCAGCACGGGAAGACATATTCTTTAGAAACTTCTGCTGGAAATCATCGTCAACACCCTTCAGCGCCAGTGTTAACAGGTCTGTAGATACTTCGCGCATCATCGTCTGCACGCCCCGGTCATCAACATCACGTAAGTTATCAAATACAAACATGAGTTCTTCTATTCTGGTAGCAAGATCCTCGTTTTCGGTTTTAACCTGCCCCATAAGCCTGGTTTCTAGCGAAGAGTCCATAAAGTTAAGAATATCTGCTGCGGTTTTTTCCCCGCCTACCATGGAAGATTTAACATTCTCATTGTCACTAAAGTATTTCTCCATAATTGAATCGAGCTCCTTAATCGCTGCCGGCTGCACGCCATCGAGTGTTGCGATTCTCATTAGAATTCCCGCACGAGTATTGTCAGGTAAATTCGTTAGTACCTGGGCGGCACTGTCCGACTCCAGGTACGACAATACGATGGCGATAATTTGCGGGTGTTCGAGTCGAATTATCTCGGCTATCGATTTAGCATCCATCCATTTCAGAGACTCCAGTCCATTACTACCGCTACCCATCAGGATACGATCAATCACGTTACCGGCTTTATCGCCAAGCGCTCGCTCGAGCATGCCGCGCACGTAATTGTCATTTCCGATGCCTAATGCGGTCTGCGATTCGAGTAGATCAAAAAAGTTGTCGATCACATTTTCGACCATTGGTCGCGATATATCCTGCATGGTGGCCATAGTAGAGCCCACCAGTTGCACTTCTTTCGGGTGCATATGCTGAAGCACTGCAGCCGCCACTTCTTCACCGAGGGTCAGCAATAGAATCGCTGATTTTTCAGCACCGGACATACGAGGCATGGCTGCTACTTTATTATCGACTTCGGCCATTATTCTTCTCCTACCCAGTGCTTCACAACATTGGCAACACGCGCCGGATCTTCCATCACCAGAGTTTTAGCCATATCAAGTTTTTGATCGTAAGTGGCGTCCTTGCGTCGCATCAGGGCGGCAGGATTATTAGGGTCATCGGCGAGATTAGGAATACCGCCGTCTCCAGCCATACCCATTGCCTGGGCCTGAGCCTGCGACATCGGCATTTGTTCAAATGAACCCGCATTGCCGGATTCCTGCACAGCCTTCCCACTGGCATCAACTTCTACGCGATTAGGGTTGAGAGATCGCAGGAAAGGCCTGCCAAATATCAGATAAACGATGAGTAGACCAAGGGCTCCCAATACCTGCTTTATCAAATTAATGATCCAGGCCTCACTGAGTAAGCTCTTCCACAGCGGAACTTCTTCGATAGCCGCTACCGGTATATCCAGAAACGAAGCGTTAATGACGCTAACCGTATCACCACGATTTTGATCAAAACCAATAGTTTCCTGTACCAGTTTTACAAACCGGGCGATTTCTTCATCGCTATATGGTGCCTTTTGCAGGCTGCCATCGTCATTCAGTACCGATTTATCATCGATTACAACCGCTACCGACAGGCGCTGGATAGAGCCTACTGGATTACTGGTATGACTAATAATACGATCGACTTCAAAATTTCGGGTTGCCGAACGGTTCTGGTTACTGGGGATAGTATCGGTGATGTTGCCGGCTTCGTCAGCAGACTCCGCATCTGTGGTTCCCTCACCAGGCGGCTGATTACTCAAAGCACCGGGAATACCAAGTGCATCGTTGAGATTCCTTACTTCTTCTTCAGATATTTGTTCACTACGAATGACGCTACGTTCAGGGTCAAAAGCCTCGCGAGTGGACTCCACTGCTGAAAAATCGAGCTGCGCTGCCACCTGAGCATTCACTTTTCCTGTTCCGATAATCGGTTGTAGCAGGTTTATAATGCGATCAACATAGTTATCTTCAAGTTGCCGGGTGTACTCAAACTGCTTGGTTGTTTTAGCCATACCGGCGTCTTCATCCTGCGTCAGCAGGCGACCGAACTGGTCGACTACAGTAACCTCGGACGCTTCCATCATGGGAATACTAGAGGCCACCATCTGTACGATAGCCCCAACCTGGCCTCGGTTCAGTACGCGTCCCGAATGTAACTTCACCATTACCGAGGCACTGGGTTTAGTA
>JAOUJX010000236.1 GCA_029882955.1 Gammaproteobacteria bacterium | reverse complement strand
TGGGATTACGGCTGGTCCGACATCAGAATGGTGCCACCTGGCTCCAGAGCATTTGTCGGTCTACGCCGGAAACATAAGCGGGCTGCGGGGTGTCACTGGTACATTATTGGCTACACCTGAGAAACATGTACTAGGCAGTAGAAAGTAAAAGCCCCTGTAAGTCGTTGACCTGCAGTGTTTTAAGATGGCGCGCCTGGAGGGATTCGAACTCCCGACAGCTCGGTTCGTAGACGGGTTTATGAGCCTTTTTATTTAGTTAAATCAATAACTTGGGATCTTGATCGATTTTGTATTTTGAGGGTAAATTAGGGTAAAAACGAGTTAATTTGTGATGGGCTGGAGCATTATTGCTACATACATATTGAATTGATAATAAATAAACAGAGATATATCTAGATACATATACACCTATAATTAAAACAAAATTTCGTTGACTGTTGTTTTACAAACGGTATCAATTGTCCGATCAATGTCATTGCCAAAGATATCATTGATATGAGAGTATTTTTCTTGCTTCCCGTGTAAGCCATAATTAGATCAACCTTTCAAAGCTACATACGGACGCCTTACAAGAAAAGGAGTAAAAATGAAAAAAATAACTGTAGCTACCTTATCTCCCCCTCATTTGGTTACTCTACTAATGAAGAGTTCCTACATGCAACGCCTTCGAATTAAATTTCAAAGCTAAAAATAAATATCAATCAGCTTGTAACTGGCGATTTCATTTAAATGGAATGAGAAGCCTCAACCTCAAGAAAATATTTAAAATAAATAATCATTCGCACTAAAAAATAGTGCTTTCAACTAAGGAGAAAGTCAGTGAAATATATTGCTCAAATTATCGTTTTAACATTCGTTATTGCCTCCAATGCTTATTCAGATAGCAGAGATTTGGTTCTAGATATCCAAAGTACAAATGTAGATTATTTATCTATAAGAAATATGACAAATGCAGAAATCGAAATAAGTGTTTCAGGAGAATTTTACATATTGCCAGCCAGTTCTGGCTTAATTCATGATTGCGCTAGTTTCTCAAATCTCACCCTCGCAGTAACTGACTACAATCACCCCTACACTGAAGCTCATTGTTCCAGTGAAGTTACTATTTCATCAGGTGTGTGATATGAGAATATTACTACTTGTTACTCTCTCATTTCTTATAACTGCTTGTGATAATTCAGATGGTTCTAATAAATCTACATATTCTTCATGCAAAATCATAAGCTCAGAAGCTTTGTTCGAATCTGATCGCCAAGTCGATCTGCAACAGTGTTGGAATGCTCCCGGAGATGGATATAGTACACAAGGCGATGCCATGCAATGGTGTGAAAGTACTGTTAGCGCCTATATTGCCGACCGATATTTATTTGGACACACTGTTACATATGCCGTCGAGTCTACTTATTGCCCTTAGTTAAGATAATACCTCTTCGAACCAAATCGTACACTGTTACTACCGCACTATAACAGTGTACGGTTCGCAGACGGGCATACATAGTACAGGAAAGAAATCGAATCACCGACACGGGGATTTTCAGCCAAGGTTTTAATTTTTAAATTGTTATAATTCAGTTGCTTACGGCGTATTCCCTGTGCCAAAATGCCAGTAAATGAGGGTAAATGGAAGGCATATTCCAGGCACAGTATACCCATTAAAATAACCACTCATAAATCACAAGACTGGAAACAGGCAAACTGCCCGCGCACGAGAGAATCCTGAAAATTTTTAGTAGCCATCCACATTCCAGCCCGGTCGATTACCCTGCGGCGTTTTTAGAAGTTTTATAATTTCTCGTTGATTTGCAGCAATAACAGAAAGCAGGGCCTTGATATCAGTATCATGCGTATCCAGGTCATCGTGAATGTGGTTCCCGAGGAGGAAGTTGTCTTCAGCCCTATTGAATGCTGCATCCAGATGGGCCTCGTCGACCGTCTCGTCGCACCTTAGAAAGGCATCCACGACTTCTTCTGCTGCGGCTACACCAACGGCAGCGGCTGCACATGCCACTGTACCGATCCCTCCACTTGCTAAAGCCACGGCATCCAGCCCACAGGCCACCTCAATGCCAGCCCAGGCGGCTTTTGCTGTTCCGACGGCAAGCTTCGCATCAAGTACAATTTCAGTATTATTGCGCACTCCGTTTGATGCATCCGGAATCAGGCAGTGTATTCCAATAATACCCCCATCGAAGTATTCAGGAGCGGTAAGGCTGACAGGGGACGTGCTTACAGTGGCGGTAGTTGGGGAGCTTTCGAGAGACCGGGCCTGCATAGCCATTTGTATACCCAGATCCAGTCTTTGCAGGCTATCACCATGGTTTCGAATTTCGGCAATAGCCCCCTTAAGCGGGTCCAGTTCGTCCTCGCTCGCGAGCTGCACGTCCTCAATGGCGTTTTCGAGAGTGGCTACCAGATCGGAGCGTCCTAAACTCACTGCAACATTTAATTGAAGCTCGAGGGCTCTTAGTAATTCAATTCGAACCTCACTACTTTCCTGTCCATGGGCCGAATCCTGGCACCCCGACAACGTAATAAACCCTAGAAGGAGAATAGTGCTGGCCGAGATCATTTTGGCTCTGCGTAGTAGCATTGTTGCGGTGAACATGACCATTCCCTCTATCTTGTTTAGAATATAAAAGAATGCGGCTTATTAATTTTTGATTTATTGATTTAAATCAAATAGACCATATTCTGAGCACGGGTATTCTGGGGACATCTTAGTTCCAGCGATAAGCACTAATGTAGGGGAGTTGTTCCGCGCCTGGAGAGATTGCTCGGGCTTTCACTGCCCTCGCCCCTGCGGGGCCAGCCAGCGGCTATCCAAAACCGTTCCTGACGATTTTGTCGAACTGGGGCTTTGCCCTGGAGTTCTTATCTGATCCCCAGAACACCACCCATAAAAAAACCCACCGCATGGGTGGGTTCTTGTATAGATGGCGCGCCTGGAGAGATTCGAACTCCCGACCGCTCGGTTCGTAGCCGAGTACTCTATCCAGCTGAGCTACAGGCGCTTAATTGAAGGCGGGATTTTACGGATTATTGGTCCTATTTGCCAGTCAATTTTAAGCTTTATTGATATATTCTCGCTTTACGTGGGCGCCGACGTTACAAAGGATTTCGTATGAAATAGTCTGGGAACAATCGGCCAGCTGATTAGCGTCCGGGTAATCGCCGAATAGCGTTACTTCGTCATCGACTTTGACCTGATCCAGACTGCTGACATCGACGGTGATCATGTCCATCGATACGCGTCCGACGACGTCACAGAGTTGACCGCCGATGCTGACCTGTGCCGTACCCGTTTTATGTCTTGGGTAACCATCAGCGTAGCCGGTCGCGATCACGGCAATGGTCATATCGCGCGGACAGGTATAGGTACTGCTATAACCGATAACATTACCTTTTTTATGGGGATTAACGGCGAGCACTCTGGTTTTCATTTGCATGGCTGGTTTTAAAGCGACTGACTTTTCGCTACGATCCGACATCGGATTAGCTCCATACATCGCTATCCCCGCTCGCACCCAGGTATCATGCGCATCGGGCCAGCCGAGAATTCCTGCCGAGTTGGCAATACCCCATTCATAGCCGTGCAATTCCAGTGCGCGGATTGCTTCTATTTGCTGGTTCGAGAACTCTGATTCGACATCGTCAGCACTAGCCAGATGCGTCATTAAACGGACCGGCCCCAGCGATGGCAATTGATCGAGTTGGTCGAGTACTTCGGCGACCGTGTCAGACTGATAACCCAACCTTCCCATACCGGAATCGATTTTCACCCAGACCTGGATCCCGTCAAGATCGTTACTCTGACGAAGCATGTCAAGGTGAGTTTGCTGATGGATAACAGGATCAAGCCGGTGTTCGATACACAGCTCCAATTCCTGTTGTCGTATAAAACTGCCGAGTACCAGTATCTTCTGATCAATGCCTGCCTGACGTAAGGCGACAGCCTCGCCGACGGCGGCTACCGCGAACGCGTCGGCCTGGACCAGGGCTTTGGCAACCTCGACTGCACCGTGTCCGTAAGCATCGGCTTTAACCACCGCGATCAGACGTTTGCCACCGGTGATTTCTTTGAGTAAATCGTAATTGTGGGAAATAGCCTGTAAATCGATAATAGCCCGCGAATGTCTATTCGAGCCGTGACTATTCAAAGTCGCCTCCGTAATCTTCGTAAGCCAGATTTTCGAAACGCGTGTATTGGCCGAGAAAAGCCAGCCGCACCATGCCGATGGGGCCGTTACGCTGCTTTCTAATCAGGATTTCAGCCGTACCTTTATCGGCACTTTCGGGGTTGTAGACTTCGTCGCGATATATGAACAGGATCACATCAGCGTCCTGCTCTATACCGCCCGATTCGCGCAGGTCGGACATAACCGGGCGTTTGTCGGGGCGTTGTTCGACACTTCGGTTAAGCTGTGAAAGCGCAATGACTGGCACATTTAATTCTTTCGCTAACGCTTTTAAGGAACGTGAAATTTCTGATATTTCGGTTGCCCTGTTCTCGGTACTGCCACCGACCTGCATGAGCTGTAGATAATCGATAATTACTAGATCGAGGCCGTGTTCTCGTTTCAGGCGACGGGTTCGGGCGCGTACTTCGGTAGGTGATAAAGCCGGTGAATCATCTATAAACAACTTGGCTTTGGATAGCATGTTGACAGACGAAATGAGCCGCGGCCAATCCTGATCGTCGAGCTTACCAGTACGCAGGTTATGCGAATCGATGCGTCCCAGAGATGACATCATACGTATCGCGAGCTGCTCTCCCGGCATTTCCATGCTGAACACAGCGACTGAATTTTCGGTGCCCATGGCGGCGTTTTCGGCCAGGTTCATGGCGAAACTGGTCTTACCCATTGATGGGCGTCCGGCAATAATGATTAAATCGGACTTTTGCAAGCCGGATGTTTTCTCGTCGAAATTACTAAACCCGCTGGAGATGCCGGTGAGAGCCTCATCACTCTGGTACATTTCTTCGACGCGCTGCACGGCTTTGGTGAGTAGATTATTTATCGCCTCAAAACCCTGGCGGTTGCCGGCTCCCTGCTCGGCTATCATAAAGACCTTGCGTTCCGCCTCATCGAGTAATTCTTTACTGGGTCGGCCATCGGCATTGTAAGCGCTGGCTGAGATTTCATTACCAATCTGGATCAGGCTACGCAGTATGGAATATTCGCGGACGATATTGGCATAAGCCTTGACGTTGACGGCGGTCGGGGTGTCGTTGGCGAGGATACTGAGATAGGCCAGACCACCGATAGAGTCGAGTTCGTTGCGCGAGCCTAGCCACTCTGACACGGTGACGACATCGTAGGGCTGGTCTTCATCGGCGAGTGCATTAATGGCACGGAATATTAGCGCGTGATCGTGCCGATAAAAGTCCTGCTCGTTGATGACGTCGGCTATATTGTCCCAGGACTGGTTGTCCAGCATCAAACCGCCAATCACCGATTGCTCGGCTTCTAACGAATGCGGTGGTACTTTGAGGTCATCAACGCGCTGGCTGAGTTCGGCTACGCGATTGGTGATTTCAGACATAAGAACAGACGCCGAATATAATTATGGGTGACTAATGATACTGTATTATTTGTTCTAGCAGAACGTAAAAAGGCCACCAGTCAACTGGTAGCCTTTCTATTCTGACTAGACGGCTCTGCAACTAATATTGCAGGCCGAAAATACTTCCAGTATGACTATTCTTCGCCAATGACAACGACGGTCACCGTGGTGTCGATATCGGTATAAAGATGGATATCGATCTGGTGCTCACCAGTAGCGCGAATCGCGCCTTCCGGAAGACGCACTTCACGTTTCTCGACCTGGTGGCCGGCAGCCGTAATCGCATCGGCGATGTCGACAGTTCCGATAGAGCCGAACAGTTTGCCTTCTGAGCCTACTTTAGCGGTAATCTGAATTGTACCCAGCGCTTCGATAGCTGCCTTTCTGGCTTCGCCAGCCGCTTTGGCTTCGGCTGCAGCTTTTTCGAGTTCAGCACGACGTGTTTCGAATTCAGCGATGTTGACAGCAGTCGCCACTTTCGCCTTACCCTGAGGTACCAGATAGTTACGTGCAAAACCGGATTTAACCGATACCTTTTCGCCCAGATTTCCCAGGTTTTCAATGTTTTCCAAAAGAATAACTTCCATCGGATTTCCTCTTTTCAGTTTTCGTTAACGTCTTCAATGCCAGGACTAAATCAGTCCGGCGAATTTTCAATATTTCCGTTTTTACGGAAAATCAACCAGTTGTCGATGACTCCGGCCAATACAGTCACTGCCATAATCTGCGGAAAAATCAGCAATAACGCATAAAACAACCCGGTTAACATCGGTCGAACTTTGCTACCGGATATCTTCGCATGGACAACAGCGATGCCCTGGAACAAAAAAGCAGCCAATATCAGTATGGCCAGACTGGTCAATAAGTCGTAATCCAGCCAGGTACTCAGAGCGACCAATAGCATTGCTACGATACTGGCGGGTTTTCCAAATGACAGTGTCAGAAATTCCCGTCGGTAACCATCTGAGTTCGCCACTCGAGCCTGCAACCACCGCGCGACCAGCACGATAGAAGCATAAAGCAAATACATCGATGCCCCCAGCGCCTGAATCAACCAGTG
>JAOUJX010000574.1 GCA_029882955.1 Gammaproteobacteria bacterium | reverse complement strand
CAAAACGTTTTGCAGACGCCCTGCATCCCGACCAAGCAGCGTTCTAATCTGCCTCATGTAGTATAAGTTCGAACGGCATTGTTCGTTACAGGCATCTTGAGTGAATAGCAGAAAAGTCCATTTTTTGCCAAGCCCATCTTGATAAACCTCAGCATTTATTGACTCAAGTTCAGGCCAGCTGATTTTTTTCACTGGCTGAATCAGACGCCCATAATTATTACTTTCCGGTTTTATTTCAAACACATAGAGCGCCAGCCAGCCAGCAACGAAAGGTAATACAAACACACCAACCAGGCCCAGGAACTTAATCCGATACCAGAATAAACTTTTCTTTTCTTCAGTCATGCAACTTCCGTAAATTCAAAACAAAAAACAATATCAGGGCTATCGCCGCAAACGCGAACCATTGCCAGGCGTAGGCGCGACTCTTTTCAGGCTTAAGCCAGACAGGCTGCCAGTCTCTGATATAAGCGCCCTGCTGCTCAGCTCCAAGCCAGACAACAATGGGGAACAGTCGACTTTCAAACTCGGCCTGCAAAATCGGGATATCGATAAAAGGAATGACCTGCGGCCAGTCACCCTCCAGGAAAATGTCGCCCATACGATAAATATCGTCACCGGGAATAGTGACCACTCCTCTCGCTAAATTTTGATTTACCGGCATTTCAATCGCCGGTAAAATCTGCCTCGAAACCCCAGCTGCCACCCAACCTCGATTCACCAAAACGACGTCACCCGTCGACAATGTAAAAGGCGAAATCACATGGTAGCCCGCTCGTCCCTTGTATAGCTGATTATCGAGCAACAAAGTCCGTTCCGTGTCAAACTGCCCCTGTAAAATTACCTTCTGGTATTCAATCTCAGACCAGTTTTCAGTCGCCTTAAACGGCACATAATCCGCCGCCAGGCGGGATTCATATTTATCTTCGACGAGCTGTTTGTATCCCGCCCTGTCGAGTTGCCAGAACCCCAGTGCGGCAAATAAGCCAACAGACGAGAGCATTATAAACAACATCAACCACGAAGGCTTGAACTGACGGTTAAAAATAATCATACCGCAGCACTACCAACATCGAGTAAAATATGCTCCCTGGTTCTATAACCACCTCTTTATTTATCATGATTATCAAACTCATCGTCCTTATTTTGCTCACCCTCATCCTGTTAAGCCTGGGTGCCGGCATGTTCAGCCTGATTAAAGATAAAAGCTCAGAAAGTCGCACCGCTAAATTTCTGACTATTCGTATAGCACTGTCGATAGCCTTATTCGTCTTACTAGTGGTCTCATTCTTATTCGGGTGGATACAGCCCCACGGCCTGATGCCGCCAGTATCGTAAACCATCTTTTGACGGCTCACCTGGATACCCAGGCGTGACCGTATACCACTTCGTAGCTGGCAATAAATTTGCCATTTTCAAAACCGGATTCTCTATAATTTTCTTCCAGCAGCCTGAGTTTCGCAGGGGTCATCAAACCCCGCCTACGATTTCGGTCTGCATTACTCGCACCAATGTCCTTTAAATCATTGAGTACTTCGCGGAAGCTACTGTATTCAAGCCTAATGGTTTCGGCATCGACTACCGGCTGCGAAAATCCGGCTGCCATTAAGGCATCACCAATATCGTGCATGTCAACAAACTGATGCACATGTGGCTTTCGATCTAT
>JAOUJX010000575.1 GCA_029882955.1 Gammaproteobacteria bacterium | reverse complement strand
GCCCCCAAGGGGACCCCCATCAGCGCTCCGGCGCCTGGTACGGTAATCGAGACAGGGAATTTCTTTTTTAATGGTAATACCGTCTTCATCGATCATGGACAGGGACTTGTCACCATGTACTGCCATATGGACGCCGTCGATGTAAAAAAAGGTCAAAGACTAAAAACAGGAGAAATTATCGGCAAAGTAGGTATGACCGGACGTGTGACTGGCCCCCACCTACACTGGAGTGTCAGCCTGAATAATGCACGCGTTAATCCGGATCTTTTGCTGGTAAAGTCCAAATAGACGAGAGAAATAGCGATGCTGCAACTGGTTTCAAGAATTATCAGCAAAATAAAAACCAACGGCGATTATGCATATGATGAGCTCACAAACACCGTCTGTTATACGGGGTTTATGGTCTACCACATCGAACGCCGCGGTTATTTCAGTATTCAGGACGATCAGGGAAACACCTATTTTCCGATCAATAGCAAACATTTCCCCAAACTACTCAAAGACCGCTTACGCGTTCAATTCACCCTGCAGTGTTATCCGGATGTAGCCAACTTTTTTGGCTCTGGTATACCCGCAAAAATCATCAAACTCGAAAAAGAAAACAGCTGATAAAATCCGCCCTCTGGTAAATTGTAGGTCGGATGCAATCCTTCAGAACTAACACGCTGTCGATAGAAGGTTTTATTCACCACAAAGGCACGAAGGACACAAAGAAAAGCGGTAAAAAGTGTTCGTCTTTATCTGTTGGCAATTATTTCTAAGACACGGTTCATATGCTTGAATCGTAGGGCACATGTAATGTGCCGCTGATCGACGGCGTGCTAATCCCGTCGGATTACATCTAGCCCGTGATTTAGCATTGGAAAACCTTCGTGTCCTTTGCGGTGAAAATATTTTTTTAAACTCCACCAAACCCGATTTCTAACGAAGACTCATTATCGGCCAGCCCTGTTTCTTTGCATGGGCGGTCAGGGCCGCATCGGCATCGACGACTACTGGATGATCTACAACCTCCAGCAGGGGAAGGTCATTATAGGAGTCGCTGTAAAACCAGCTATCCTTCAGGTCATAGGGATTCTCAGCCAGCCAGGTATTCAGACGCTCTACCTTACCCGCCTGAAAACAGGGGGTACCGGCCACCTTGCCCGTATAAACCCCATCCTTCATTTCGGGATCTGTCGCAAGGAGATCATCGACACCCAGTTTTTCGGCAATCAGTTCTGTGACAAAACGATTGGTCGCCGTGATAATGAGTAAAAAATCACCCTGTTGACGATGCTTCTCCAGCAGCTCAAAGGATTTCGATAACATCAGTCTCTCTACGTGGTTTTGCATAAACTCGTCGCGCCAGGCATTAAGATCCTGTACGGAGTTTTCTGCCAGGGCCTTCAGGCTGAACTGGAGAAACGCCATAATATCCAGGGTTCCCGCCTTGTATTCCTGATAAAAACGGTCATTTTCCTGCTTATAATAGGCGCCGTCGACGATCCCTTTTTCCGCCAGAAACTCGCCCCACAAGTGGTCGCTATCGCCGCCTATCAGGGTATTATCAAGATCAAATATGGCCAGACTCACAATTTCCTCACTTTTTCAACGACTACAAAATTCCATGGGATTGAATTCTAACGGTAATTTGAAATCCATCATAGTCATCAAAATTTGATGT
>JAOUJX010000573.1 GCA_029882955.1 Gammaproteobacteria bacterium | reverse complement strand
TAATTCAAGAAAAACGTTTTCGTCCCGAATCATAGCTGCCTCATCCGAGGTCACTGTATACCCGTGTTTTGCAATGGCCTCGTACCGAGGTACGCGCGAGCGAAACAGGTGTGGAAATACCCAGCGGGCAAACTCATCCGGATCGATCTGCGCCGCGTATTCCAGCCCCGTTTCCTCGAAGTAATTCTGCAGATACTGTTGCAGGAATTCGGGTCGATAATATAAGGGTTTCGGTGAAGTCTGAGCGCGATCAATCAGGGTATCCTCCTGTGCCTGGTTCGTCACCTGTATATAGAGGATCAGGCTACAGTCGATCAGTGTTTCTACCACCCCCGGTTCATCAAGTTCACAAAGACTACCCCCTACATCATTGACGAAATGAGGATAACCGTAAATTTTCTGTGCTTTACAGATAAATTCGGGAACATCAAACATCGCGTCGACTTCGGCCTGTCGATAGATGGCCTGACGTTCAATAAATTCGTCGAGTTCGACTCCGCCCAGGACCGGATTACCCAGCTTTCCGACAAAACTCAAGACCGGCCCCAGATCGTTAACGCGAATATTATTGCGTATATATATCCAGTCTTTGCGCAGTAAATCCCTGAGGAAAGGAACCTGCATTGCCTGCTGTTTGATCATATCGAGTATTGGCTCGTCCAGGTAACGGGTGCCAATACGATAATCACCGGAGTAATGAAACCAGTTACTGCCACGCAACATGGTCGACAGATAGGACTTGCCGACACCTGACATACCCAGCAGGGTAACCTTTTTATGTTTCCAGGCACGAAACTCTTCGACACTAAACTTCAAGTTTGACTCCGGCAATATCAAATCAGTAATTATGCAATAAGCAGGCTTTAGACGAAACATGAGATTATCGATTTACTCTCGCAGGTTGCTGAATATAATCCGCCTGTCAACGAGCGCGAGATAATACTTTGATCCTCGAAATTGATTACATCATCGTCGGTGCTGGATCAGCAGGCTGCGTACTGGCAGATCGACTCAGCGCCAGCGGTAAACACAAGGTGCTGGTACTTGAAGCCGGCGCTAGCGATAAAAAATTCTGGATTCAAACACCTATCGGTTACGGCAAAACTTTTTATGATCCGTCGGTGAACTGGATGTATATGACCGGACCGGATCCCGGCATCAATAATCAGCGCAGCTACTGGCCACGTGGAAAGGTAATAGGGGGATCATCGTCGATTAATGCGATGGTTTACATTCGTGGTCAGGCCGATGATTATGACGATTGGCGCGACCTGGGTAATTCCGACTGGGGCTGGGACGATGTACTACCCTATTTTAAAAAATCAGAAACTAACTCAGACGGTGGTAATGCCTACCGTGGTGATAACGGTCCGCTTTATGTCAACAATGTCAGTGGTGACTATCACCCACTTTGCGATACTTTCATAGAGGCGGCTAAACAAACCGGTTTTAGCTACAACCCTGACTTTAACGGCCCTACCCAGGAAGGCGTCGGCCATTATCAGATCACGACTAAAAATGGTAAGCGCATGTCTGCGGCTCGGGCTTACCTGCATCCTGCATTGCGTCGCGCCAATTGTCAGCTCCATTCGCAGGCTCACGTCACCAGAATTATCTTTAAGGATCGAAAAGCGGTCGGTGTTGAATTTGTGAGACAAGGGAAACAG
>JAOUJX010000011.1 GCA_029882955.1 Gammaproteobacteria bacterium | reverse complement strand
CATTGTTTAATTACTGTGGTAACAGCATCATCGCAGACAGCGAAGCCGCGTTTGATCAGGGCAGCGTCATCGCCTGTGTCTATACCTGGTATTTCGAGTTGTTTAACGAGTTAATTAAAGCCTGTAGCCGTCAGTCTTTATCCACCGAACTAGCGTCAGAGCTGGTGCTAGGCATGGCAAAAGGTGCTGCCAGTCTGGCGCTGCAGGATGACAACAGATCACCGGGTGAAATCGCCGAAGCCATCGCCACCGACGGCACTTTTTCCAGGCTTGGGCTTGATCTGCTGAAAGATCAGGATGCGTTCAAACCCTGGCACGAAGCCTGCCAGGAGTTGAGTAAACGTATGGCTGATTGAGTGCAGGTATTAAGATGAAAGCCAAAGAAACCTGCATCTACCTGGGACAAGCGCTGGCCGCTTACGGCTTTAAAGACGGCCACCCTTTCGGCCCGCAACGCCACGACGTTTTTCAGGCGGAGCTACTTCGACAGGGTCTGGATAAACATCTCGTTATTCAGGAGCCTGTAATGGCGGCGCCTGGGAGTATCGAGTTATTTCATACCACCGATTACATCGAAAAGGTACAGGATTTTTCCAAATTCGGGACAGGGTTTCTTGATGGCGGTGACACGCCCTCTTTCATTGGCATGTATGAAGCTGCGGGTCATGTCAGCGGATCGGTAATAGATGCGATAGATCGAATCATGAAAGGTGAATTTCGTCGCGCCTTCTCGCCTATCGCCGGGCTACATCATGCGCGCCGACACGTTGCTGCCGGTTTTTGTGTCTTCAACGACTGCGGCATCGCCATCGAATACTTGCGCGCCGAGTATGGTATTAAACGCGTAGCCTATATCGACATCGACGCTCATCACGGCGATGGCGTGTTCTACAGCTTTGAAGACGACCCTGATCTACTGTTCGCCGACATTCATCAAGACGGTCGTACACTATATCCCGGCACAGGCCTTAAAGAGGAAACAGGTAAGGGCGCAGCCCAGGGAACTAAACTAAATATTCCGGTACCACCCCATGCAGATGATGCCGTATTCCAATCAGTATGGCCTCAGGTTGAAGCTTATTTAGAGGCTGGAAAACCTGAGTTTATTTTACTTCAGTGCGGCGCAGATAGTATTGAAGGTGACCCAATTACCAATATGGCCTTCAGCCCGGCATCACACGCTTATGCGGCTCTACGCTTACGCGACATCGCTGACCATCACTGCGAAGGCCGTATGCTGGGTATGGGCGGCGGTGGTTATAACCACGATAATATTGCCCGTGGCTGGACTGCTGTTGTGCATTCGATGGTTAGTTAATCATCCAGGCCTACTCCCAGCGGACCAGATCATCGTTATCAACCGCTGATTGTAAAAGTTCCAGTAAAGGAACAGCCCTTGTATGGATTGAAACCTTCGGTTGATCATCTTCGCCCTGTTTCGTCGAGATATCTTCTGGTAGCTTAACCAGAGCCTGTTTCAGGTTGTTGAGTGCCGAAACCACATCATCCGCAACAATCCCTCCAGGCACAGCAAGGCCGTAGTCCATCATTTCCAGCATTTTTAATCCGATATCACCAAACATGGTAATGTTGGCATAGGATTTTGTTTTAAATGTAATTAGCATAAACTCCCCCGTACATAAAACCAACAGGATACTCTGGTGAACAAAAGCTTTTTCACTAACTTAATTGCACTAACTGTCGCTATTTTTGCACACTTCGCGCATCACGATTTAATCTTTACCATGGCAGTATTTGCGCTGTCCGGTGCCATAACAAACTGGCTGGCAATTCACATGTTATTCGAGAAAGTACCCGGATTATACGGCTCCGGCGTCATTCCGGCACATTTTGAGGAATTCAAACAGGGTATCCGTAATCTGATCATGAATCAGTTTTTTACCGAGGAAAACATCGATCGTTTTCTGAACCAGAGCCAGCGTACTGGAAAGCACCCCCAACTGGCGACTGTTATTGGAAAAATTGATCTTTCTCCGGCATTTGACACGCTGGTGAAAACAATCATGGAATCTTCATTTGGCAGTATGTTAGCAATGGTGGGTGGCGAAGCGGCTTTAATACCGCTCAAACAACCATTTATCGACAATATGCGAGCTTCGATTGTCGAAATTACCGAGAGCGATGAATTTTCGATACTATTAATAGAAGCGCTTGAGCAGCCCGATGTCATGTCTGATTTAAAACAGGACATCCAGAATATTATCGATAGCCGGCTCGATGAGCTCACACCTAAGATGGTAAAGACGATTATTCAGGACATGATTCGCCAGCACCTTGGCTGGTTGGTGGTCTGGGGCGGGATATTTGGTGCCCTGATAGGCCTGCTCAGTCAATTGTCGGGGTTGATCTAATCGGAAGTCTTACAACATAACTGGATTACTTGTAAGTTCTCATTATTAAACTAATCTATTTAGTATTACTTTTACATGAGAGCTCTTTTCTCTAGACGATTGAATGTCCACTCCTGGCAATAATGAGCGGTACCCTACCCTTAGCTCTGACTCAACAGCAACAGATATCGACAGTACTCATATCGAAGCACTTGATGCGGCACTGCATCAAGAATGGGCGCTGGGTAGAAACATTATCCTGACCTGGGTTCCGCGTGAAACCAGTATTGATATACTGGTTATCCCCCACTATATGTTGAGCGATATATTCTCCGACCTGAACCACGATACCGATACACCTCATGACTTTCATTCCTCGTATGCAATCAAAGACGGGCCAGAAGTAATGATCAGAGATGTTATTTCAGGACCCAAGATGAGTGATGATGATCATCTGCAATATTTTTCCCGGCTGTTTGATGCCGAACCACATACCATTGATATACCTTTTACACCGGGGCTTGAAGTTCCTTATCAGACCATTGAGTCGATGGTTAAACGATACGGCATATCCTATGTTGAAGACCGAGCCGTGGTACTGTTCGATATTGTTGAATTTTCACTGCTATCCCCGCTTGATCAAGTTGCCCAACTTAACAGTCTGGCGTATTCGATTAACTCCGCTTATTCAAAAATGCTGGATAACGACATTTACGTCAACTTTGCCAGAACTACTACCGGTGATGGCTTTTATATCTGGAACCGGGACCGTAGTATTCAGGCAAATGTCGATCTCTATCATTTTATGCATCTGATTTTAGCCAACAATGCAATTGCTCATAGTAAATCTCTGAGTAGCTCGACACCTCTGTTAAGAACGGGATTTCATGTTGGCGGGCATTACGAGTTTTATCAGTCAGAAGGTCTGAGTCCTACGGTTTATAGCTATATTGTCGGTGACGTTACCATAGAGCTATCGCGCATCGTTGACCAGGCGCTACCCGGTCAGGTGCTGCTTGGTGATTTTCTGGTGCCGATTTACGACGATGAAGATAATACTCGCTTCAAGCTAGATACGATTCAATTCATCGAAGCAGCACAGGACAGGCTTTCGAGTCTGAATGGCCTGGTGCTTTCAGGTGATAAAATTAATTCGATAAAATGCTATTTAACCGGGGATAAGATGGGTGATAGAAAAGAGTTTACAGTCCACCGTTATATGGTAGTGGACAAACACTTCAGGGGGCGAAATGTCTATAATGCTAAAATCAATATTTACCGCGAAGATTCAGAGCCGGTATTTCTCGGTCTGCAAAATAGTGAACTGGAAAATTTCAAAGCAGTATTTAGTAATTTTATCACTCCAACTGCCTGACTCCCGATATTTTCTTTTTCGAGATTAATCGCAATAATATTTAATCAAATTCTTGTCTCTACCATTGACAGACTGCCCTAGACTGATAAAGCCGGTTCCTACCAGAGTTAGTTCTTCTCGGCGCAAAAAAATTTCCTGGCCTTCCTGTGTCGTGACAAAAGTGCCATTAGTACTTTGGTCAGTAATAATGAACTTGCCACGGCGATATTCGACTTTAGAATGGTAGCGCGAGATAAGTTCACCAACGACCACCATATCACAGTCCACACCACGCCCCAGCACATAAGCGTTAGCGCCTCTCCGAATCGAATGCTCATAATCGTGGAAGATTAATTTTAGAATTTTGGATTGATGCTGGCGCCCAGGATTAGTAAAGCTACTGGCCGTTGCCATATTAGTCACATCACCATCATCTTCCCAGGCACACATATAGACATCTAACGCCCCTTGTCGCCCCCTGACATGAAGGTGGTCGAATGGGCGCATAACACTTATCAGTTCGGAGTTTCTAAGCATGAAGGATAACTCTTTACTACAGAGAATTTGCCTGGCACCAGCCATACTTACAATACGCGCAGCGACATTAACCGTGTCACCGAAAATATCATCGTCTTCGAGAATTGCACTACCGTATTGCATACCGATGCGAATCGAAACACCAACATTTTCTGTGGAGAGGACATCTTCCATGGCTTCCTGTATCGAGCGAGCCGCGTAGACCGCCATATCTACATCGGTAAAGTAAGCCAGTATTTCATCGCCAATAGTCTTTACCAACTCGCCTTTATTATCCTCGACAATTGATATCAGCGTATCGAGTGCACTCGATATCCTCTCTCGAGCGCGGTCATCGCCCATATTTTCGTACATTGCTGTACTACCGGCGACATCTGCAAACATTACGACGCAGTTGATTGTTGTTCGCGTCATATTTAAATATTTATCCCAGTGATTTAAGAATAATAAGGCCTCTCGAAAAAATTCAGACCTTGCTTAATGTTTATATAGCATGTTATTGAAATCAATAAAAATATTCCGATCTTTATTTAGATGAAACATAGTCGATGGCACGAGAAATTCGCTCGATTGTCCGAGTCTTGCCGATCATCGCAACAGTCTCATCGATTGGTGGTGAGAATGATCCACCGGTTACAGCTACTCTTAAAGGCTGACCGACTTTACCCATATTAATATCCAGTTCGAGGGTAATTTCCTCAATAACCTGATGGATACTACTCTTTTCCCAGGATTCTAGCTTCGAAAGTTTGTCGAGTAATAAGCCAAGCGGCTCTATTGCCACAGGCCTGAGCGCTTTTTTCGCGGCTTTAGGGTCGTAGGCTGCAAAATCCTGGAAATAGTAAAGAATACTATCGGCTAGCTCGTTAATAGTCGATACCCGCTGCCGATACAGATCAACAATATTCTCAAAGTCCGGCCCTGATTGGTGCTCTACAGTCATTTTGGCCAACCGTTGTTCGACCAGACTGACAATATACTCCAGTGGCAGATTCATTAAATATTGTTGATTAATCCATTTCAGCTTATCGGTATTAAATGAAGAAGCTGATCGATTGATATCGTCGAGTGAAAAATATTCGATCATTTCATCAATACTGAACAACTCCTGATCGCCATGCGACCACCCCAGACGCACCAGATAATTAAGCATGGCTTCGGGAAGATAACCGTCGTCAAAATATTGCATCACACCGACTGCACCATGGCGTTTGGACAGGCGCTTACCGTCGTCACCCAGAATCATCGGTACATGGGCATATTCCGGACATTCAGCACCGAGTGCTTTGAGGATATTAATTTGCCTGGGAGTATTATTCACATGATCATCACCCCGAACCACATGGGTAATGTTCATATCCATATCGTCGACTACCACCGACAGATTATAGGTCGGGGAAGCATCGCTGCGTTGAATAATAAGATCATCCAGCTCCTGATTACTAACCCTGATTTCACCCTTCACATGATCGACAAAAACCACTTCACCCTGTTGCGGGTTTTTAAAGCGAATTACTAACTCCTGCTCAGCATCGGATTTTAAACCCAGCTCGCGACAACAACCGTCATAACGCGGTTTTTCTTTCTTTGCCATTTGAGCTTCGCGTAAAGCTTCCAATCGATCTTTCGAACATGCGCAATAATAGGCATCCCCCTGATCGACTAGCTGCTGAATAATAGTTTTGTAGCGGTCGAACCGATGCGTTTGAAAAATTGGACCCTCGTCATAATCGAGCTTTAACCACTCCATTCCATCGAGAATGGCCTGTACGGACGCCTCGGTGGAGCGTTCCAGGTCGGTATCTTCGATACGCAACACAAATTTGCCAGCCATTTTCTTACTGTAAAGCCAGCAAAAAAGTGCCGTACGAGCACCTCCAACGTGTAACACACCAGTCGGGCTGGGTGCGAAGCGGGTTTTGATCATTGACGATTCTCGAAGCTAATGAGTAAGGCGGGTATTCTAACAAAATCTGGGGCATAAAAGATTCAAAAACGCATTAACATCCAGTTTATGCCCTGCATACAACCAAGCGCGTAAATACCAGCCAAGACATCATCGATCATAATACCAAAACCGCCGCCAATACCTTTGTCGGCCAATTTGACCGGCCAGGGTTTGACGATATCAAAGAAGCGGAACAGCACAAACCCGGCCAGAACCCATTGCCAGTTGACTGCCGGTACCGCAATCATGGTGATCCAGAAACCGATAAATTCATCCCAGACGATTCCTCCATGGTCATGAACCTCGAGTGCGTGACTGGTAAAACCGCAAAGATAAACACCTGCGACAAAACCGGCCAGCAAGATGATTAAGTAGGGTAATAATTCCAGATGACTAATTAATAGATAAGGCGGGATTGCCGCCAATGTGCCCACGGTTCCCGGTGCAAATGGTGATAAGCCAGAACCAAACCCAACCGAAAGAAAGTGCCGGGGATCGAGCAGAAAGGCAGGCGGTATTGGTTTATTTGCCAAAATGCTGGTACCCCTTTGTATTAGACAGATCGATAGTTTCGTTTTCGGTATGCAGATAAAAACCCGATTCAGTTATTTGTCCGATCAAATGCAATTGGCAATCTGGATTTTTTTGATTCCATAGCATGATCTGATCTTTATAACCGGGCGAAATCGTTAAACAAAGCTCGTAATCATCTCCGCCGCTTAGCGCATATTCGTATGCATCATTATCCACTATCCATTCGTTCACCGGTAGAGCGTCTTGGCTGATCGAAGCTCCAACCTTACTTTTATCCAGAATGTGTTTTAAATCTCCCACCAACCCGTCGGACAAATCTATCGCGGCATTGGCAAAATTTCGCAAAAAATCGGTTAGACAAAGACGAGGGGTAGGACGATTGACTGCTTCTAAGCAAGGTACTATTAACTTTTCTTCTAATTGAATTCGATTTTGTAAGTGAGCCAATCCAAGAGCAGCATTGCCTATTTGCCCGGAAACCAGAATTAGGTCACCAGGATTGGCACTACTCCTGGTTATGTATTTATCCTTGTCGACCAGGCCCGTCACCTGAATGGTGATCGACAATGGGCCATGGCAGGTATCGCCACCCACTAGCTCAATTCGGTATTGCTCGGCTATTTTTCTTAGGCTCGCTGAAAAAGAATCTAACCAGCTTTCGTTGGTATCGGGTATGGTCAGGGACAATAGAAACCAGGCCGGGGACGCACCCATAGCGGCCAGGTCACTTAAGTTTACGGCCAGAGATTTATGGGCAATGTCGGCAGGACTGGTCTCTAGTGGAAAGTGAACACCGGCAATTAGTGTATCTACACTCATCACCGCCTGTTTACCTTCGGGGATTTCCAGGATTGCAGCATCATCGCCCGAAGGTAGTTCTGGCGGCCACTGACTAGAACCAATACCAGCAAAATATTTTTCTATGATGGAGAATTCTGCCTGAGGCATAAATCAAACTCGTCGTCTGCTTGATTAACCAGAGGTTTCTAACTGTCGCATTTCGCGAGACAGGGGATCGAGTACACCGTTGATGAATTTATGACTTTCGTCGGCACCATAGATTTTCGCTAGATTCACAGCCTCATTGATGACGACTTTATAGGGAATTTCGAGATGATGCATGAACTCATAGGTCGCTATTCGTAATATATTGCATTCGATGGGATCGAGATGATCCTCAAAGTTTTCTACAAATTTTCGATATATCTCATCAAGTTCGCTCACCTGTGCCGGGATTTTAAACAGTAATTCGAGAAAATATTCCTCGTCACCGGAAGAAACCCCCTGCTCTTCCAGATAATGCTTTTTAATCCAGTCGAGCTCTTCGCCGGAAAGTTGCCATTGGTAGAGAGCCTGTAAAACTTTGTCACGGGCATGCTTGCGTTTTTTGATAAAACGTTTGTCGTTGGTGTTAGCTGACATTACCCGGGGTTAACCAATTTTCCGTAGTAAGCTAATCATTTCCATCGCTGTCATTGCCGCGTCGGCACCTTTGTTACCAGCCTTGGTCCCCGCCCTTTCGATAGCCTGCTCGATACTGTCGGTGGTCAATACACCGTTAATCACCGGAATCGAATTTTGTAATGCCAGTGACGATAATGCCTTCGCATTTTCACCTGCGACAAAATCGAAATGCGGGGTCGAACCACGGATCACGGCACCGAGACCGATGATGGCATCAAATCCGCCTGATTTAGCATACTTTTGCACTACCAACGGCATTTCGAAAGCGCCGGGAACATGGCTGACAGTGATATCACTGGCTTTAATTCCGGCTCTTTTCAGGGTATCGAGAGCGGCCGCCAACAGGCTCTCGACAATAAAGCCGTTAAACCGGCCAACGACAATGGCGATCTTCGCTTTATCGACGCTGATATCACCGTTTACTTCATTTACTTCACTCATAACTATTTCCTCTTTGCTGCATCGCAGGCTTTAATCTGTATAGTAATCGACAATTTCGAGGCCGAAACCGGCCAGTGCATGGAAGCGCTTCGGCGCGCTCATCAGGCGCATTTTCCGTACACCGAGATCGACCAGAATCTGCGCGCCGATACCATAGGTTCTTAAGTCTTCGTTATGCTCCTCTTCGGGATGAGCCTCTTCACGAATCAGCGATTCGATTTGCATCACTAAATCTTTTGGCGTCTCTGGCTGACGCAAAAAGACGATAACGCCCTCGTCATCTTTATTAACCGTATCCATGACATCGCGCAATGGCCAGCCACGACCGATAGTACCCGATAGTGTATCGGTCAGTGTATTTTGTACATGTACGCGAACGGGTACCGGCTGATCGGGATCGACCTTGCCTTTGACCAACGCGAGGTGTAATTCCTGGGCGATACTATCCTCGTAGGCATAGAGCTGAAAATTACCGAAATCGGTGGGGAATTTCGTTTCAATAATGCGTTCGACAGTGTGTTCGTTTTCAATTCGATATCGAATTAAATCTTCGATGGTACCTATCTTAAGACTATGTTCTCTGGCAAATTTTTCGAGGTCATTGCGCCGGGCCATAGTGCCATCTTCATTGAGGATTTCGACGATAACCGCCGCAGGCTCATAACCAGACAAACGTGCCAGATCACAACCGGCCTCGGTATGGCCGGCTCTAATTAATACACCGCCCTTACGTGCCATAATCGGAAACACATGACCGGGTTGCACGATACTTTCCGGGGTTGCTTCAGCACTAACCGCTGCCAGTACTGTAGTTGCACGATCAGAAGCCGAAATTCCCGTGGTAACGCCCTCGGCGGCTTCGATAGAAACCGTGAAATTAGTTTCCATATGCGCCTGATTATCACCCACCATCAGTGGCAGGCGTAATTGCTGGCAACGCTGCTCAGACAAGGTCAGGCAAATCAACCCGCGTCCGAACCGTGCCATGAAGTTAATCGCATCGGCATTTACGGCCTCTGCTGCCATGAGTAAATCGCCTTCATTTTCACGATCTTCATCGTCCATGATCACAAC
The DNA here is from genome assembly GCA_029882955.1 of Gammaproteobacteria bacterium. Taxonomy (GTDB): domain Bacteria; phylum Pseudomonadota; class Gammaproteobacteria. The sequence continues at coordinate 16,170 of JAOUJX010000011.1, read as the reverse complement.
CATTTTACCGGCTTTGATGTCGTCGATTATTTCCTGAGTAGTGTTTAAATTCATACGGCCTTCTAAGTTCTGTAATTCAATATTCGATAAACCCTGAGTTCGCCAATGTACCTAACATTTGGCTATCAGAATTGGCTGTCTTATTCGCTTTACCAGCGATCAGGCGCTCCAGGTAGCGCGCGATTATATCAACTTCGATGTTGACCTGTGTATTTTCCTGATAATTTGCGAAAATCGTCTTCTGCTGGGTATGCGGCACGATATTGACCTCGAACTGGTTATTTTCGACCCGGTTGACCGTTAAACTCGTACCATCGATGGTTATCGAACCTTTAGCCGCAATATAGTGCTGTAACGATGCATCCACCTCGAATCGATAACGGACCGAGCGTGCGTCCTGAATCAGCGATACCACGCGACCTATGCCGTCAACGTGACCGCTCACCAGATGTCCACCCAAAGCAGTATTGAGCGTCAGGGCCTTTTCAAGATTGACCGGGCTACCTGGCTTTAGGCATCCCAGACTGGTCTTACCCAGCGTCTCCAGAGAAACGTCTGCAGCAAAGCCCTGAGCGTGATACGACACCGCAGTTAAACAAACGCCATTTACCGCTATGCTATCTCCGAGATCACTATCACTCAGCTGGAGATCGCCGGTATTGATCGTCAGCCGTTTATCGCCACCCTTTGATTCTATGCTCGTTATCGAGCCAACAGCCTGGATAATCCCCGTGAACATTAAGCTTTCACCTCCATGCTATAACTGGTCATAGGCAATGCTGAACCGTTGTCGAATGTAGCCCCTGCAGTGATGCCCGCTTTGGCAATTTGTTCGGCATCGTCCAGACGGTTATACACGGCATGCATGGCACCGAGTGCAAATTCCGCACCGGAACCAACCGCCCAGAACCGAGAATACTGATCGACTTCACGCAATGAATATAATCCGAAAATACCATTGCTGTTCATGATCAGAGCATCGACCCGTGATGACTCATAGGAGTCCTCGTCTTCTTCTTTACTATTGAGAAAATATTCTTCTTTCAAAATCGGATGAATCGTTTTCAGAGTATTAAAAATGGTGAGCCGATTGGAAAAATCAATTTTATCGGAGTGATTGATGATCAGGCTCTGCATCACCAGTTGATGCGCGGCACTACCGACTATGCCCATATAATTGTCCGAAGCAACACCGCTGAAACGCAGTATTTTATCAGAGTCGGTTACATATTCAGCCGCCTGCTTGGTATCGCCGAAGCTGGTCAAACTATCGGCAGCGATGCAGGCTACATTGTTTTTTAATACGGCGACGATGGTAGACACAACTAGCACCACTCTGGAGTCAGGGTTATACGAATATCCTCGCCTACGCTGCGAAGCTGTTTTATTTTACACTTTGGGGTGAAATCCATCTCGGTTAATTCTCCCAGATCCAGTAAACCACGAGCCTGACTACCGAGGAATTGCGGCGCCAGGTAGAGTACCAGTTCGTCGACCAGTTTTTCGCGCATCAAAGCACCGGCCAGGGTCTGGCCGCATTCGGTATGAATTTCATTAATTTCTCGTGAGGCCAGATGTTCTGTTAATGCGTTGAGGTTTATATGTCCATCAAGGTCTTCAAGTACTGTTATATCCGCCCCGGCGGCAAGTAACGGTCGATGCCTGTCTTTATCGGCAATCAAGGTATATATCCACACCGCGCCACCCTGTTCAAATATCTTTTCCTGACCGCTTAACCTTAGCCCGGAATCGACAATGACTTTAACCGGCTGACTAACCTCTCTTTGTTGATTCAATTCTTCCGCCGACAAGCGAACACTCAAGGATGGGGAATCGGCCAGGACCGTGGCTGCACTAGATAATATCGCACTAGACCTGGCCCTCATAAACTGGACATCCCGGCGAGCCTTCTCACCCGTAATCCACTGGCTTTTACCGTTACTCAAAGCTGTTCGTCCATCGAGTGAACCAGCCATCTTTAATCGTATATATGGCCGTTTATTTTCAAAGCGAGAAATAAAACCACAATTTAACTCGCGAGCCTGAACCTCGAGTACACCTGTTATCACTTCTATTCCGGCCTGTTTTAATTGATCAATACCGTTACCTGAGACCTGCGGATTAGGATCCTGCATCGCAATAATCACTTTTGCTGGTTTGAGATTTAATAACGCATCAACACAGGGTGGTGTTTTGCCGTGATGCGAACAGGGTTCGAGCGTGACATAAATTTCACTACCCGGTTCTATGTCTGCATGGTTAATGGCATTGATTTCTGCGTGAGGACCACCTGTATATTCATGCCAGCCTTCGGCGACCAAAATATTATCCCGGACGATCACGCAACCAACTCTCGGATTAGGCGCGGTCGAATACAAACCCTTTCGAGCAAGCTGAAGAGCCCGCGACATCCAGTATTCGTTGTTGGCAAGATTAGGCATAAAACAGAAGAGGTTGACTTGCGACTATTCGTCTTCGTCGATTAAAGGAACCTGCCGTCGTTGCAATTCCGGCGTTGGTTCGGAAGCCAGGGTTTGAATCACCTCTTCGAAGGCCTGTATATCTTCAAAACTAAGATAAACCGAGGCAAAACGAATATACGCGACGTGATCCAGGCGTTGTAGCTCATGCATCACCATATCGCCAATTTTGCGCGTCGATATCTCTCGAGCCTCGATACCGAGTAGCTGTTTCTTAATTCGACTCACGGCATCTTCGATTAATTCGGCCGATACCGGGCGTTTTTCCAACGCTCGCATCATACCACTGCGTAGCCGTACTTCATCAAAAGCGTCGCGACTACCGTCACTCTTAATCACCATCGGCATGTTCAGCATCGGTGATTCGTAGGTGGTGAACCGGGCCTCACAGGAATTACATTCCCTCCTGCGGCGAACCTGTGTCGAGTCCTGAGCCAGTCTGGAATCGACAACACGAGTATCAGGTGTACCGCAGAAGGGGCATTTCATAAGAGTAGAAGCTTAATCTCTGTAGACAGGCAGGCGCTGACAGATTTCAGCCACATTAGCCTTAACCGTAGCAATCACATCATCGTCGCCCATGTTTTCAAGAATATCACAGATCCAGTTAGCCAGATCGCGTGACTCGGCTTCGTTAAAACCTCGAGTAGTAATCGCCGGTGAGCCGATACGAAGCCCTGAAGTCACAAAGGGAGACTGCGGATCGTTCGGAACCGAATTTTTGTTTACTGTGATATTAGCTTTACTTAAGGCAGCATCGGCGTCTTTACCGGTAATTTCCTGACGAATCAGCGACAACAGGAATAAATGATTGTCGGTGCCGCCAGAGACGATATCAAACCCGCGAGAGATAAATTCTTCGGCCATGGCATTGGCATTGATCAATACCTGCTTCTGGTATTCGACAAAATCATCACTCATAGCTTCTTTGAAAGCGACTGCCTTGGCTGCAATAACGTGCATTAACGGGCCGCCCTGGGTGCCGGGGAAAACCATCGAACTTAACTTCTTTTCGATTTCAGGATTCGCTTTCGCCAGAATTACACCGCCACGAGGACCGCGTAAGGTTTTATGAGTTGTACTGGTGCAGACATCAGCGATGCCGACCGGATTCGGATAAAGACCAGCGGCTACCAATCCGGCAACATGGGCCATATCGACAAATAAATACGCACCAACCTCGTCGGCGATATCACGAAAACGCTGCCAGTCGACAACGCGTGAATAGGCTGAGAACCCAGCCAGAATCATTTTTGGCTTGTGCTCACGAGCGAGCGCTTCGACTTCAGTGTAATCGATTTCACCGGTCTCACTATCGAGACCATACTGCACTGCATTAAACAACTTACCCGAAAAGTTAACTTTGGCTCCATGCGTCAGGTGACCACCATCCGATAAGCTCATACCTAAAACCGTATCGCCGGCATTTAGCAACGCAAAATAGACCGCGGCGTTAGCCTGTGATCCTGAATGCGGCTGCACGTTGGCATAATCGGCATTAAACAGCGTCTTAACCCGTTCGATAGCCAGCTCTTCGGCAACATCAACGTATTCACAACCGCCATAATAACGCTTGGATGGATAACCCTCGGCGTACTTATTGGTCAAAACCGACCCCTGAGCCTGCATAACACGCGGGCTGGTGTAATTCTCGGAAGCGATCAACTCGATGTGATCTTCCTGACGTACGACTTCGTCCTGCATGGACGCCCATAAGTCGGGATCGAAATCGGCAATATTCATTGATTTAGAAAACATGGGATTACCCCTAGCTGAAAAGAAGGCGAGTTTACTAAACCGCCCTATAATAATCATCCTAAATCACGATAGAATCGGTTGAATTATCGGCATAAAATCGAAATAAAATCGATAGCGACATTCTGGCAGTTTATTTCCGCTATAACAGCATGGTTGAAATGCTCGGAATAACGATTATATTATTACCCATATCAACTTACCTGGCAGGTAGTAACTATGGAAAATGTAGGTATTTATACCCCACCCCAGAAAAATAAACCGATTACCGGCGAAGTTTCTGATAAGTTTCACGTCAATCTAACTAACGAAGACCTCGAAGTAACTCAGTCGGCTCAGGATAAGCTTAACGAAATCATTTCGCAAAGCGATGAAGACGTCTCTGCCATTCGTATATACATCGGCGGCGGCGGATGCGGCGGCATGTCCTATGGTATGACTTTTACCGATGAAAAATCTGACTTCGACACAGTGCTTGGCTTCGATGGATTCAACATTTACGTCGATGTCGTCGCATTGAATTACCTGCGTGGCGCACAAATCGATTATATTCAGGAAGTTGGCCGCGAGCGTTTCGTCTTTAATAACGTCTTTGCCCAAACCGGTGGTACTGGTGCCTGCGGTGGCTGTGGCTCGGCTGGCGGTGGATGCGCATAAGCCAGAACAGCATTTCCACCTCTCCTCGATCAACGACAAAGCCTGGTTCCGAACCGGGCTTTGTACTTTTGGTGGCCCCGTCGGGTAGCTACCGCATCGCACCCTATTTGCAGGCAGCAAAATCTTTGGGGCTTCGAATTCTGGTAGTTTCTAATAGTGAGCACTCACTGGTACCCGAAGTGGCAGATGGCATTACCGTCGATTTTGCTAAACCAACTGAAGCATTTGATACCATTTGCTCAACAGTCCAGTCGCTGAAAATACTTTGTGTTCTGGCAACCGACGACAGTTGCGTCGAACTATGCAGTTTAGTCGCTCAATTTCTCGACCTGCCACAGAATAAACCCGAAGCGGCGCTTTTAACTCACCGTAAGGATCTGGCGAGAGAGGCACTGGCAACAGCTGGCTGTCGTACACCTGAATTTCAGGTTATCCCATTATCTGATGTCGAACAGCGCTCCTCATCCTTCAAGTATCCAGTCGTCGCCAAACCGCTTGGCCTGTCTGGTAGCCGTGGTGTAATCCGCGCGAACAATGCCGCGGAACTGAAATCGGCTTGCCAGCGTATCGACAGGATTCTCGATAACACAGGTCTTCAGGGCTATAGCCGTAACCATCTGCTGGTGGAGGCCTTTCTTCCAGGAGCAGAATTTGCGGTTGAAGGCTTCATGATTGACGGTGAATTTAACCTCCTCACGATATTCGACAAACCAGAGCCTTTGAACGGACCCTATTTCGAAGAGACTTATTATTTAACGCCCAGCCAATTAAATATCGATCAAAAGCAGGATTTGATAGGCGAGGTAAAACGTTGCTGTGCCGCTTACCAACCGGAACAGGGACCTGTTCATGCGGAAGCCCGAATCACCGATTCCGGGACCGTATTAATAGAACTGGCAGCAAGAACTATTGGAGGGCAATGCGGTCAGCTCATCGAGTTTTCGCTAGGCCGGAAACTCGAAGAACTGGTTATAGAGGGTATGTGCCGGATTAAACCCGAAATTCCAGATGCTGCTGAGGCTGCAGGAGTACTCATGATTCCTGTCACCACGGCGGGCATTCTAAAACGCATTGAAGGTTTGACTTCGGCGCTGGCAACCGAATATATCAAAGACGTTGAAATTCATATTGGTGAAGGCTATGAATTGAAACCACTGCCGGAAGGCTCGAGCTATCTGGGATTTATCTTTGCGCAGGCACCGACTTATGAACTGGCGTACACCGCTCTTCAGTCGGCGCACAGCAAATTAAAATTCGTAACTCAACCGCTGTGGCGGCTCAATCACGAATAATTGAAGCGGATTATTTTTTTGCGCCCGGGGGTTTGAAACCTTCGGGTTGTTGCCCCATGTCACCTTCCTTGAATAAGAAACCCAGCATATGCTGTTCGATTAATAATAGACTGGTTGGGTCGACCGTCGACAGTCCATTTTCGTTGATGATCATAGTCTGACGCTCGATCCACTGTTTCCACCCTTCCTCGGAGACATTTTCAAAAATACGTAGACCAAGATCACCAGGATAAGGCACCCGTTCCAAACCTGGCGCTTCTGTATTAAGCACCACACAATTCACCATACGAGTCATTTTGTCACCGAGTTGACAGCAGAAATAATTGAAACGGATTGTATCAAACAATCCGCTTCATGAAGAAGAGTTTTAGAAACCGTAGTTAAGGCCTAAGGTGATTACGGGCCAGGCTTCAAAAAGTGCTAATTCGCTGTTAACGTCGGACTCTGCTGAAGTCAGCCGAGCATCAAGATCGGCCTGGGACAGGTTATTAGTGCCACCGGCAATAACCTCGGCTGTTAGATTCGCGTTCGGATCGAGTAAAGCAACCCCTATTTCTGCTGTTAAAGCAAAACCGCCGCCATCACCTGCTTTTCGTCCCCAGCCAACACCTAAATAAGGCTGAAATGACTCACCCAGGCTAATACTGCCACCGATATCACCGTTTATATCACCAGGAGCAAGGGCTCCACTATCTAAAGTCACTGGACCTAATAACGTACCGCTAAATGAGAGCTTCGTGTCATTTTTCATAAAACCGGCGGTGAGATGAAAGGTGCCATCAAACACATACCAGTCGAATAATAAGGCTGTTGCACCGAAATCAAAACCGAGCACTGCATCGATATCAGCAGTGGTGCCAGTGCCAATCTGCACAGTCTCCTGTTGGTCATCAACTTCAATACTGGTCAAACTCACCCTGGCATTAATGGTTTGCGTTAAAGCCAGGCTGACTTCGACGCCCTGCCCGATTGTACCTGCTTTTACCCCTACACCGATTTCAACTGCCTGGGCATTGAACGTTGCCAGTAAAAAACCCAGAGGAATTACTATATATTTCCTAATCATTAATTTTCTCAGTTATTCGTTAAATTCAAGATCAAGTATAGTTAATATTTAAGTTATTTTCAGAGCTTATGTTTAAAACCCCAAAAATTGATTTGTGAAATTGATCTCGATAGCTGAGCTATAATTTTACTATTATCCTTAATAATGCCAAAATTGATCCGAAGTAAAAACTTAATCATATGGTGCTGCATTGACGCTCAACGACCTCCAGGTAAATACTATTAATTTTACAGATTTCGAAATCATTACTTCGGGTGTCACTCATACCGGGCATGTACGAACCAGAAACGAGGATTCGATATTATTACTCGATGACGAAAACACCTGGCTGGTAGCCGATGGTATGGGTGGTCATCACGCTGGAGACTTCGCCAGTCAAACCATCACTCGAAATATGGGTTTATTCAAACAGCAGAATAAGTTGGAAGATTCTGTATTATTGCTCGAAGAAAACATACTTAACTCTAATAGCATCATTCGGGAGAAGGCGAGTAAGCTGGGTTCAAACGCAACGATTGGCAGTACTGTCGTCAGTATTTACATCTGGAAAAACCTTTTATTTACTTTTTGGGCGGGAGATAGTCGACTATACCGTTATCGTAACAGTCAGCTTGAACGCTTAACCGACGACCATAGCTATGTCGAAGAACTGGTGCGCATGGGCAAGATTGAAGCTAAAGATGCAGAATCGCACCCCGCTTCCAATGTAGTTTTAAGAGCCGTTGGAATAGACGATGAACTCTGCCTCGATTTTGACTATGTCGAATTACTAGCCGATGATATATTTGTTCTCTGTTCGGATGGGTTGTATAAAGACCTGAATGAAGAAAAAATAGCTTCAGCAATCAATGGCAATCAACATGACATGACATTACTATCTCAATCGCTTTTAAGTAGCTCTTTGGATGCCGGGGGCACAGATAATACTTCGATCATCACCATAAAGGTTAAGCAGAAAAATTCTAATGTCTGAAATTTGCCAATCCTTAATTGACGATTACCTGTCTGGTTCTCTGCAACTGACAGATTTGGAAGATGGTTTTTCCAGCATATTCACCTCGACGCCAGCGAGCTATTCCCAGGCTCAAAATTACCTGCAGGAGCTATATTCCAGCAATCAGATCGAAGCAGAAAGATACACCGAGATTGCTAGTTTAATTTCAACTATTAATATAAATTCAACTCTCAGTAATACCACTGCCGACTGCGATGTATCGTATTTTTCTGAGGAAAAAACCTTACATTTAACCGATATTACCGACTATACGAGCGGAGGAACTGATGGCGACTCTAACGATAAAACGTTAATTGTTAGAATTAATAGTAATTCAAATTCAGCCAACACCGAGCCAGCAAATCGCCCACTTTCCAGGACACCAGTATCGACCGCCGAGGTTATAGACAAGCCCCACCGCACCAAGCGCTACGATAATCTGGGTCCCGGCGTTACCTTAAAGGATCGATTTGTTTTACTGGAAAAGCTGGGCCAGGGTGGTATGGGTGTTGTATTCAAAGCCAAGGATTTGCTTAAGGTTGAAGCGCAGGACAAAGACCCCTACGTGGCCATCAAGGTATTAACCGATGCCTTCAAGAAATATTCTGGTTCATTCATAGCATTACAGCGAGAAGCCAGCAAAGCCCAGCGCCTGGCACATCCAAATATTGCCACCGTATATGATTTTGATCGCGATGCCAATACAGTCTTCATGACCATGGAGTATCTTAAAGGCAAACCTCTCAATCAGTTAATCAAGGAATTGAATAAGAAACCGCTGAAACTGGACCATGCACTGCATATCATCGAAGAATTAAGTAGTGGTCTGGCCTATGCCCATGAAAAGCAATTAATTCATTCGGACTTCAAGCCAGGTAACTGTTTCCTGTTAAGCGACGGCCAGGTTAAATTACTCGATTTCGGCATCGCCCGTGCGAGCACCCAGACCGATGAAGAACGTGATAATACGATGTTCGACCCGGCAAAACTTTGCGCAGTGACACCTGCCTATGCGACACCCGAGATGTTTGCAGGCATGAACCCCGATCCACGCGACGATATTTACGGCCTTGCCTGCGTTTCCTATCAATTACTTTCCGGTGGAAGACATCCCTACAACAAGGTCGCTTCCCCAAAAATAAAAGAATTGGGGATTAAACCGAAACCTTTAAAAGGCCTGAATCGTCGGCAACAGAAAACCCTGATAAAAGCTCTGGCAGTCAATCGCGAAGAACGCATTGGATCGGTGGTAGAATTTGCAAATGGAATGCGTAGCAAAAAATCACATGCCAAGAAAATTATACTTGCTGCGCTCATAGCCCTGGTACTCGGAGCTGGTGCGGGATATAAACCTGCCCTGACCTTTATCAATGAGCAGAAACTTTATGATAAAATTAGTCTAATTAAACAGGGCAATAAAGCTTTAATGATTGAAACCATCTGGTCATTGGAGCAATTAAATCCAGAACAACAGAAAATAATTTCCGTCAGTTTACGCCGCGAAATTATTACTCATTACCGCGATCGTATTCGTTCTGTATTTAGACCGAAGGAAGGCTTATACGATTACCCCGAGGCGCAAAATTTACTTTCACAGGCAAAGAGGCATTATCCTGACTCAGTAGCTTTATCGACCATTGAGGATCAAATTAAGGAACAAAAAGATCGCCTGATGAATAGCTTAACATCTCTTTATCAGCGTTATTTTAGAACCGGAAAACTGGTTAAATCCAGTAATGGCGAAGATATCACAACGGTTATACCGTTAATTAAAAGAGTCGATCCAAAAAGCTACCTGTTAACAGACAAAAAATTAGCCGACACCTATCTTTCCGAAGCAGAGAATTTTATAGCTAAACGTGAATACGAAAATGCAGCCAACTATATCGATACAGGTCTTAAGCTATTCCCGGATGACCTCCGCTTGCAAAGCCTTAATAAACAAATCAACGCCCGGTCTCAAAATTAATGCGTGACTCAGAGTCGCCTTTCCGCCTTTTGGTGAAGACCTACGCTAGTCGTATGCTGACACGCGACCAGTACGTCAAAATTAGAGGGCAACTGCTAAAAAAATTGCAGGGTAATGGTGAGGTAACAAAGGATGATCTCAATCACTTCACCGACATATCGTTTGGTAATCCCCCGCCCGAAAAGGATAAGCCCTATTCATTATCCGACTGGATAATAGTAGCGCTTGGCCTGATAGCGGTAATCGTACTCGTACTCGTTATCTGACTGTAAGGCAAAATAAATCAATTTATTTCGGAAAGGTTTTCTGCATAGAAAACACGCATCACTTTCTTATCCATTTTACCTACACTAGTTTTAGGCAAAGCCTCTACAAACGCAACACGCTCGGGAACCGCCCATTTTGACAACCTGCCCAGTTCGACTTCTGCCCGTACCTCCGCCAAAACCTGTTCTTCATCAAGGCTTTCGATCGCTTTAACAACGACTACCATCGGCCGCTCTCCCCAACGCTCATCAGGAATGCCAAATGCAGCCACTTCAGCCACACCAGGACAACGAGAAATAACATCTTCGAGCTCGAGCGAAGAAATCCATTCGCCACCGGATTTGACGATATCTTTTAATCGGTCGGTAACCTGTAATGAACCTTCTTCGTCGAAAAAACCAACATCACCTGTGTGTAAGTAGCCGCCCTGCCAGAGGGCCTCTGATCCCTCAGGATTTCGAGTATACCCCTGAGTCAACCAGGGGGCACGCATTACAACTTCACCTGTTACGTTCCCTTCGCGTGGTATGTCATTCATTTCAGAGTCTACGACACGCATATCAACCATGGGGATTGGAACTCCCGTTTTACAGCGCTTTGAGGTTTCAGCTTCATCTGTCGAAACACCTTCTATCTCCGACATATCCACGGTACAAACTACGGGGCAGGTTTCTGACATGCCATATCCGGTAAAAGCGCTAATCCCCCTTGCCGCTGCCGCTTTCGCGAGTCCTCTGGGGAATGCCGAGCCACCGATGATGAGCTTCCAGCGTGATAAATCGGTATTGTCGGCCTCAGGCGCTGAAAGAAGCATGTGTAATATGGTAGGGACACAATGAGAAAAGGTCACCGCTTCGCTTTCGATTAGTCGGAGCAATAAGGAAGGCTCATAGCGCCCCGGATAAACCTGTTTCACGCCCATCATAGTCGCGACATAAGGAATACCCCAGGCGTGTACATGGAACATCGGCGTAATCGGCATATAAACATCGCCATTATGGAACCGGTTATTACCCGCCATCGAACCGATTCCTGCGGTCACTCCCAGGGTATGCAGTACCAGTTGTCGATGACTATAGTAAACGCCCTTCGGGTCGCCGGTCGTTCCGGTCGTATAAAATGTGGTCGCCGTGGTATTTTCATCAAAATCCTGAAACTCAAAACCAGACTCGCCGGATTCGAGCATCGCTTCATACTCTAAGGCGCAGGCTTCAGGTATTTCAACCCCATCGTCACGTAGAAATACCAGTCTCGCAGGCTTCTCAAAACGATCTTTAATCTGATCGATAATCGGCATAAAGTCGGCATGCACCAGGATCACATCGTCCTCTGCATGGTTAATGGTATAAAGAATCTGCTCTGGCGATAAACGTATATTGACGGTATGCAACACTGCACCCATCATGGGAATAGCGAAAAAACATTCCAGGTAACGATGAGTATCCCAGTCCATTACCGCGACCGTGTCACCATGACAGACACCCAGAGCCTTTAAACCGGCTGCAAGCTTACCGACTCGAGAATAAAGACTGCGATAGTCAAAACGTTTTTCGGTACCACTGACTATCTCTTGATGAGGGTTATTATTCAGCGGCGTATGCCAGAGGTGTCTTATTAATAAAGGGTAGTTATAGGCTAAAGACGCATGAGTTTCGATCATTTTATCCCTTCCAAATCGCAGATGCCGACTCATACTAGCATAATGCGACTGACAACGATTACCGTGTATGGTCGATATGTTTTACTAGTTAATCCATTTATCCATTGTTAATAGCACCTTATCGATATTTATCGGTTTGGCAATGTGATCATTCATGCCGACAGACAGGACTTTATCTCTATCACCTTTCATGGCATTGGCTGTTATGGCAATAACAGGTAATCGACTGAATCTCTCCTGTTTGCGGATTTCCAGAGTCGCTTCATAGCCATCCATCACCGGCATCTGGCAGTCCATCAGGACAATATCGTATTCACCGCTGTTTAACAGGTCGAGAGCCTCTCTGCCATTATAAGCAGTATCAACCAACATTGCGTTACTGGTTAGTAGCTCGGTCACCAGTTCCTGGTTTATCTCGTTGTCATCGACTAGAAGAACCCTTGTTCCTCGTAATCGATCAATAGCATTGCCGACGTCCTTGTCTATATCGTAATCCGATCTTTCAACCGCGGGGTTTTCCTGCAATTGCTTCCCCAGGCGGACATTAAAAGTTAAAGTACTTCCGACTTCAGGTTCACTTTCGACCGATATGTCGCCACCCATCATCTGAATGATATTCCTCGAGATGATCAGGCCCAGACCGGTACCACCATATTTACGGGTAGTTGAGCTATCTGCCTGGCTGAAAGGCTGAAACATTTTAGTCTGCTGCTCTGGAGAAATTCCGATACCATTATCTTTGACAATAAATCTTAAAATCACCTCGTGATCCCTATTCTCCTGCAGTGTAACTTTCAGAAATACCTTACCATCTGTATGACTGAACTTAATGGCATTGCTAAGCAGGTTGATAAGTATCTGACCCAGGCGTAGAGAATCCCCGATTAAATTATCGGGGACATCCTTTTCGATTTCGACGTTGATATTCACGGCTTTTTCATCAGCTTTGATCTTGAGCAGGTCCACCTCATTCTGAATCGTTTCCGAAAGCCGAAACTCAATATTTTCCAGTTCCAGTTTGTCGGCCTCTATTTTGGCTAAATCGAGTATATCGTCGATAATGCCCAACAGGGACTCAGCAGAATCGTGCGCTTTGCTAATATAATTCTTTTGCTTTTCATTTAAACTGGTTTTCAGAGCCAGGTATGACATACCGATGATAGCGTTCATTGGTGTGCGGATTTCATGACTCATATTGGCCAGGAATTCGGATTTTGCGCGGCTGGCGTTTTCTGCCTCTAATCTGGCTTCTTTGAGTTCAGTAATATCCTGCACCGTACCGACCGACTCGATAAGATTGCCGGCATCGTCCTTTATATATTCGCCGATTTCACGTATATGACCTATATCCCCGCCCCTACGCAAAATTCGGTATTCAATTTTAGCTCCGCTACCTGAATCGTAGACCTCCTGGACTGCGGCCCTGTCTCCGGGATGTATCAGTTCCATAAATTTTCCGTTAGACAGGTAACGCTCGAGAAATTCGTCGGCTGAGAAACCAAATATATGCGCAAATTCATCGGAGATATCCAGATACTTTCCAGTCACCTCATCGAAATGCCAATATCCAAGACTGGCTGTTTGGGCGGCCAGCCTAAGCTTGGCCTCGCTTTGCTCAATGGATCGTTGGATGTCTCCAGACTCGGTGATGTCCTGCAAGACCCCGATTGTTCGAACGAGTTGCCCCTGATGATCGAGTACCGGCTCTCCCTGTTCGCGAACATGGCGTTCATCACCATCTGCCCTGACAATCCGGTACTCGATGTCATAGCTGGTGCGTTTCTGAATTAACTCCAGAAAAAATGCCTCAACACGCTCACGATCGCCAGGATGAACCAGCATAATATCTTTCTCGAGGGTGTTGTATTGCGAGACTAATTCATCGGCGCCTAAGCCAAGAATACGGGCGAGCTCATCGGAAGCGAAGATATAGTCGTTAGTTGTCCAGTCCCATAGGTAATATCCCAGCCCAGCAATTCGGCAGGCCTGCTTAAATAGCTTTTCACCTTCCTTTAATTCAGTAGTACGTTCCTCAACAAGCTGCTCGAGTTTGTTACCCGGGGCTTCATCCGCATACCGGCCAGTGACCATCCCGTCACAATCCACTTGCACGACCGCATCAATCGAAGTCGCAGTAAAAGCCTCAAGTTGTAACTGCAGGGTCCGATTTATTTCAGTTTTCTGCTGCAGTTCTGCCTCAAGCCGCTTCAGCCTTTTCATCAGAAGCTTATTTTCGTCAGTTTCTTGTGCGATTAGATCAATATTATTTTTCATCAAGTAGAATCGATTACGCCATGCATTCAAGTATAGCCTTGAATCTAATGGTGATCAGAAAACTTTTTAAACCGATTCGATGTTGAATCGACGATATTTTGCCGACTGCTTTTTTAAATAGCTATTGTCGTTATTACCGAATTAAGCAGAAACACCGACCCGCACCGGTATACGGCGAGCACCAAAACTACCCGGCGTCGCCTCAAAATGACCCGGCAGCTTTTCACCACAGTGCTCGCAACTACCCTGTTCATTCAGGCCCCAGTGACCAAGTGCATACCATTCGCGTTCGATGAGCAACTCCCCGCAACTATGACACCAGGTACTCGAACCATTTGAATCGTGAACATTCCCGGTATAGGCGTAGTGCACCCCATTTTCTATGGCTATTTTTCGTGCTCGTGTTAGCGTCGATAAAGGGGTTGGTGTAATGTCCTGCATTTTCCAGTCCGGGTGAAAAGCCGTAAAATGCATCGGTACATCCGGGCCGAGCTTATCGACAACCCAGGAGGTCATCTCATTGAGCTCCCGGGTGGAATCGTTTTCTCCCGGGATCAATAAAGTGGTCAGCTCCAGCCAGCAGTCGGTTTCGCGTTTGATGTATTCGATAGTTTCCAGAACAGGCGCCAGATGGCCTCCGCATATCTTATAATAGAAGTCGTCTGTAAAGGCCTTCAAGTCAACATTCGCCGCGTCCATTACCTGAAAAAAATCAACTCGGGGTTCGGGATCGATATAACCTGCAGTGACAGCGACGTTTTTAATATTCTGCTGCTGACAGGCTTTCGCAACATCAACCGCATATTCAAGAAAAATAACCGGGTCATTGTAGGTATAGGCTATGCTGTGACAATCCATTTGCTTCGCTGTTTGAGCAAGTTGTTGAGGCGAAGCACTATCGGCCAGCGTGTCCATTTCGCGCGATTTGCTCATATCCCAGTTCTGGCAAAACTTACAGGCCAGATTACAACCTGCCGTGCCGAATGACAGTACCGCGCTACCCGGATAAAAGTGATTCAAGGGTTTTTTTTCGATAGGATCGACGCAAAACCCGCTGGATCTACCGTAGCTTACTAACTTAACTTCATCGTCGAGACGCTGGCGCACATAGCAAAGACCTCGCTGTCCTTCCTTGAGATGACAATGACGCGGACACAGGTCACATTGCAGACGCCCATCGTCCAGTTGATGCCAGTATTTTGTCGAAACAATGGTATCGTTCATATCTTGTAAATGCGGTTGAATGACCACATATCAAGTAGGGTATCTTTAATTAATGAGGTAAAGTCATGAGCATACGCCCAGCTGCTGTTGCAGGACAATTTTACCCGGCCAAAAAAACTGCTCTCCAGGCACAGATTAATACTCTTTTCGCCTCAGTAAAATCGCCACTCGCAACCGATGTTGAGGCGCTCATCGTGCCGCATGCGGGATATATTTACTCGGGTTCTGTCGCCGCAGAAGCTTATCAATACATTAAGCCATGTGCTCCGGCTATTAGGCGTATTGTACTATTGGGTCCCGCCCATCGTGTCTATCTGGATGGTATGGCCATTCCAGCAGTCGACTCTTTCCATACACCACTCGGCGATATACCTTTAGATAGAGAGACACTCGACCGTATCTACTCACTACCCGGTGTTATTATCTCCGACGAAGCGCACCGATTGGAGCATAGCCTGGAAGTTCAATTACCTTTTCTTCAAACCATACTCGGAAAATTTAGCCTAGTACCAGTCGTGGTTGGCGACTGCGA
>JAOUJX010000010.1 GCA_029882955.1 Gammaproteobacteria bacterium | reverse complement strand
CTCCAGCTCTATGCCGCCAGGAATTTCGACTCGATAACTGGTATCCAGCAACAATGAACCTGCTCAGTCGGCCAGCGTCTGGGCTTCGGCACCAAACAACCTGGTGTAGACCATAGACATGGTCAGTGCCGACCAGGGGATGGTCCAGATCCAGGCGATAGTCAACGTTAAAATACCGAGCATGTTAATCAGCATGATCAGCAGAAGTAAGCCAAACATCGGAAACCATTTACGAGTAATGGCCTTGCGTGAAGTCTCCAGCGCACGCCAGGCGGTCATATCTTTTTCGATCACCAACACCATAGCAAATACATAAGCAATCATTAAATAGATGCCTGGTAGTACCAGTAATAAACTCCCTAGCGTAATCAGCAGGACCATGATGATATAGCAAAGGAATAACGTGGGTAATTTATGAAAATAGCCGAAAATTGAACTGGCTGAAACTGATTTTCTCTCAGCGTGGCGCATACCGAGTAAATGTATGGCGAAGAATAACGGTATTAGAGCGATATTGCCTAGCGATTGAACTACCATGCTGATTGTGGCTGCAGAGGCCTGGTCGGCACCGATCAATATGGCACCAGCCACAATCGGCAGGCTGATTAGGCTAACCAGGATTAAAGCGGCGAAATACAACAGGAAAGCCAGGTGACAGGGCAGTTTAAAACCGCTCAAGTCACGCCAGGCTTCGGCCATGGTACCAAGCATACTGATTTCAATATTGCCCGCTATGGCATCGTCGATATTGCCACCGACTAGACTTGATTGATCGTTGTGCCGTAAGTCAGCAACCGGTGTGGCGTAAATATCGCTCATCAATTACTTCGCTTTCAGTTTAAACCTGCATGGCGGGGATTATGATTGCCGCCGCGATACCAACAAAAAATAATACAGGCATAAATAATGCCAGGATTTTCACCCCCATTGTATTCGGGCTCGCCTGTAGTCCATATTTATTTTCTCCATCGGTACCTGAGAAAAATATGATATAGATGATAAAGAACAGGTTGACCAGCGGAACGATAAACAGAAGAAGATACCATGCGCTGCGATTTAAATCGTTGAGTCGGCGTTTACCGAACATAATGGTAATAACGATACTCGCAATATTTAACACGATGTAGGCGATCAAACTAAGGCCAGACATTCCTGCGGTTGGGTCCATCATTGCAGAGACACCCACAAGTGGCATCATGACTCCCATTAGTATCAAACTGACACCAAAACTATAAGCAAGATATCTCAGTCGTCCAATACGACCGCTAAATGAAAAAATACTGGGGTTATAGGTATCTGAATTGGCAGTTGCAAGTGCAGCGTCGGGTGCTGAATAAGGGTTTTGATCGCTCATTATTGTTACTCCTATTTATAGTTTATCTAGATTTACCCGGGTAAATTCGGCAAAAATCATAGCACATAAGAAAAAGTTATAATGTTAAATGCTTTACCTTATTTTCAGACTGGTTTTTGGTGACCTTACCGCAACCCTGTTATCATTAAAACCATTTTCCAGTCGGCGGAGGTAGCAATCAAAATGACAGTGTTTAAGTTTGTCGTCCCTGTCTTGTTAGGGTTTGGCCTTATTTTTTCACCAAATGCATCGACTGATCAAACCGATACCCGCCTCGATGAGTTATTCAATGTTCTGAAAAATAGCAGTAATTCAACCGAGTTAGAGGAGGCTGAATCCAGTATCTGGGAAATTTGGTTCGATAGCGGCCTGCCGGAAATTGATGCGATGATGGCAGAGGCGGCGACGGCGGTGCAGGCAGGTCAGTTGAAATATGCCGAAGGGCTGTATTCGCGGGTAGTAGAACAAGTCCCCGGTTTTTCGGAAGGCTGGAATCGCCGTGCAACTGTTCGATATTACCGGCAAAACTACGAAGGCTCGCTCGAAGATATACAGCGCACGTTAATACTCGAACCACGACATTTTGGTGCGACCTGGGGACTGGGTATGATTCTCGGTTCGCGTCGCGAATTTACCGGCGCCATTGCGGCCTTCGAGCGCTTGCTCGAAATCAAACCGAATGCCCCTGATGCCCGGCCAAGGCTTGAATTGTTGAAAAAGGAGTTGGCTGAGAGCTCTGTTTGAGGGCTTTAGCTACAGTAACGACTTTTGCAATAATTTTTCGCCCTGCTCATCGATAATTTGCTGGGCTTTGGCAATCGAATGATCGACAGCCATTTGCTGACTGGCGTTTTGATCGGCGCGGATAAATTGTATGCGTTTAATTTCACCATCGAGTTCACCGCTAATGTAGCCGGCGGTTCGATACTTGCCATCTTCGTCGATAGGCATCGCCTCAATGGTGAAGCCTTTATAAACCACAGGGTCACTAATGGCCTGGGCTTTGCTACCAAGAATGAATTTGAAGAAATTGCCAATTGCCATAAGTTTTCCGTAGAATCCGAGTTGTTCTAAATCATATCAGAAACCTATTATTAACAGGCAGTATCCAGGGCAAAAAGTGTTTAAGTTATCCGACGAAGACAAACAGCGGTTCGACGATGACGGGTTCCTGGTGGTTGACCGGTTAATCCCGGACGAAAATATTCCTGTATTACACAGGGCCTTTGACGATTTGTTCAACGGTAACTTTGCTACCGGAATTCGGCCCGACGAAGTTAACTGGCAGCAGGGTTCTGGAGATCAGAGTCTAACCCGGCAGATCTGTAATGGCTGGAAGGCTAATCGCGATATCGCACGCGTGGTGCTCGATGAAGATATCGGTCGAGCCATTGCCAAACTGGCGGGCTGGGCGGGTGTGCGCATCATGATCGATAACGTGATCTGGAAACCGGTCGGCGCAAAGTCGCTAGGTTACCATCAGGATAGTAGCTATCTGGCCTGGTTTGCGCCGTCTGAGCTGATCACCTGCTGGATAGCACTTGATGATACCAGTGCCGAAGGCGGCACCATGGAGCTGGTCAGGGGATCGCATCGCTGGCCATTGCGCGAGCCGGAAGGTCAGTTCCATGCGCCGGAAAATTATCGTCTGTCGATGCAAAAGGCCGCCGCTGCACAGGGTATCGAAGCCGATATCGCCTATATCGAAGTGCCCGCTGGTGGTGGATCGTTTCACCATGGCTGGAGCTGGCACGGTTCGGGTGCTAATAACGGCAGTCTGCCCCGCCGATCGCTGGTGTTACACGCCATGCGTAGCGATGTTGAATACCAGCCGGAGCATTTATCGCAGGGTATCGGGCCGATTTACAGTCGCTATAAACGTCTCGGTGATAATCAGCTGGATGAGAATTATTTTCCGGTTCTGTGGCGCGAGGATGGTTATCGGACGCCGACGATAGATGACTACCTGGACGTTCGATGAAAATTAGCAAGCCTTTTTTAATCATGCAGTTACGACCGGAAGACGATACTTCCGACAGTGAGTTTCGGGCGATTCTTAAATACGGCGGGCTTGAAGACAACGATGCCTGCAGGCTGCGTATCGAAAATACCGGCATACCCGAGCTGGAGCTGGATGACTATTCCGCCGTTATCGTCGGTGGCAGTCCATTTGATATCAGTACACCGCCAGATAAGAAGTCGGCGATTCAAAATAAGATAGAGGCAGATTTTGAAATGCTGTTAGGCAAGGTCGTGTCGCGAGATTTCCCTTTTCTCGGTGCCTGTTCGGGCAATGGACTACTAGGTTCTTTCCTGAATACGTCTATATCAACCAGATACGCAGAGGCAGTCGGCTGTACCCGGATTAGCCTGACCACCGAAGGTAAAACCGATGCACTGCTCACAGGCTTTCCTGATCAGATAGCTGTTTTGCTAGGCCACAAAGAAGCCTGTGACTCGACACCGGCTGGTGCTACCTTGTTAATGACCGGTGAAAACTGTCCGGTGCAGATGTTTCGTGTGGGTGAAAATGTTTATGCCACGCAGTTCCATCCAGAAGGTGATTGCGAAGGTTTTACGGTTAGAATTCATGCTTACAAACATCACGGCTATTTCAGGCCGGAGCAGGCCGAGCAGTTAATTGAGGCAGTAGGGCAGGAAACCACGCCTTACGCTCAGAAAATTTTGAGACGTTTTGTGGCGCGATATGCCAGGTGAAAATCGATGACTAAGCAGTTTAAACCGGCAACCATTCTCGCGCAGGCTCATGTCGATAAAATACCCCGGACTAACGAGATTACGCCGCCGCTTCATTTGTCGACTACCTATGTAAGGGATGCCGATAATGAATACTCTTCCGGTCTGGTTTATGGTCGGCCGCATAACCCCACAATTCAGCACGTGGAGCAGGTACTCACGACGCTGGAGCAGGGTGCCGACTCAATGGCCTTCGGCTCGGGTATGGCTGCCGCCACGGCTGTGTTTCAGGCGCTGAAACCCGGAGATCATGTCATCGCACCAAAAGTGATGTACTGGTCGTTACGCAACTGGCTGGCCGGTATGGCGACCGAGTGGGGGCTGCAGGTAAGCTTTGTTGAAATGAGTGATCTCGCCTCGGTGCAGGAGAGTATTCGACCCGGAAAAACTCAGCTGGTGTGGGTCGAGTCACCGGCCAATCCCTTGTGGTCGATCGCCGATATCTCTGCGGTCTGTGATATCGCGCATGCGGTGAATGCACGCGTTGTGGTCGATTCCACTGTGGCCACACCTGTTTTGACACGACCGGTACTACTTGGTGCAGATATGGTAATGCACTCGGCGACCAAATATCTGAATGGTCATTCCGATGTGCTGGCGGGCGTTTTAGTCACGGCAAAGCTGGACGCATTCTGGCAAAGAGTGCAGCAGGTCCGGACCAACCACGGCGGCATATTGAGCCCCAGAGACGGTTCGCAATTGCTTAGGGGTTTGCGTACCCTGCATCTGCGAGTTCGAGAAAGTTGTCGTTCGGCAATGGCGATTGCCGAGTATTTTGACCAGCATTCCGGGGTCTCATCGGTGCTGTATCCGGGATTAGCCAGGCATCCAGGTCATGACATTGCCTGCCGACAAATGACGGGTGGCTTCGGTGGCATGCTGTCGATGCGTTTCAAAGGCGGCAAATGCGCTGCAATCGATGTGGCTGCGAGAGTCAAGCTGTGGAAGCGCGCTACCTCGCTGGGCGGTGTCGAGAGCCTGATCGAGCATCGAGCCAGTATCGAAGGTAGTAATACACCGGTGCCCGATGACCTGTTACGATTGTCTGTGGGCATTGAACACGTGGATGATCTAATTGCTGACCTTGAACAGGCTTTGAATCAACAATAATTTAACAGGAAATAACATGAGCAACCCTAAAACACTACTCGAACTCAGTGGCGCTGACCTCGAGCCAGCCAGGCTGGAAAATTCAACGCTGGTTTTAATCGATATGCAAAATGAATATCTGCAGGGGCCGTTGGCTTTACCTGATGCCGGGCAGGCGGTTAATGCGGCGATCAAGTTAATTTCCAGGGCTCGCGATGCGGGTAGCCAGATTGTTCATGTATTCCACAAAGGTCGGGAGGGCGGCATGTTTGATCGAAGCGCGGAACGCGGTCAGGCTATCGATGGTTTAAACCCTGCCGACGGTGAGAGTGTCGTCGAAAAGCCTTTGCCCAATGCTTTTACCGGAACCGAGCTCAAAGCGCGGTTAGACGAGGCTGGCAATAACGATTTGATTATCATCGGATTTATGACTCATATGTGTGTTAGCTCTACCGCGAGAGCCGCACTGGATCATGGTTATCGGGTAACGATCGATGCTGAGTCCTGTGCAACCCGTGACCTGCCGGATGGCTCTGGTGGAGTTGTCGAAGCCGCGACCTTGAACCAGGTGGCGCTGGCTGAGTTATCCGACCGTTTTGCGATAATCGCTCGTCAACATTATTAATTTCGTTATTGGATACTGTCTAATGTCTAAAAAACCTCTACTGTTCCAACCCCTGACCCTTCGAGGGCTGACTCTGCCTAACCGTATCGTGGTTTCACCTCTGTGTATGTACTCAGCGGTAGAAGGCCTGGCCCAACCCTGGCATTTCGCTCATTTGAGTACTTTTGCCAGAGGTAAAGCCGGTTTGGTGTTTGCAGAAGCCACGGCAGTTGAAGCGCGTGGTCGAATCACCCCGGACTGTCTCGGTATCTGGAACGATGAGCAGGTCGAAGCGCTAAAACCGATTACCGATTTTATCGTGTCTATGGGCTCGGTACCCGGCATCCAGCTAGCGCATGCAGGCAGGAAGGCCTCGACTCGAGCACCTTTCGTGCCCGGCGGCGGTGCGCCTGTCACCCGGGAAGATACCGCACCCGGGTATACGCCCTGGCAAACCGTGGCACCTTCGGCAATACCGGTCGCAGAGAACTGGCCGGTACCGACCGAACTAGATCAGGCGGGTATGGATGAAGTCAGGCTTGCTTTTGTGCAGGCAGCAAGGCGATCAATCGATGCTGGTTTTCGTGTTATTGAATTACATCTGGCGCATGGTTATTTGCTGCATAGTTTTCTCTCACCGATTAGTAATCAGCGCGATGATAATTATGGTGGCAGTCTTGAGAATCGTATGCGGTTTCCGCTCGAAGTCGCTGAAGCCGTGCGTGCTGAGGTAGGTGAAGATATGCCGCTATTTGTTCGTATTTCAGCGATTGATGGCCTTGAGGGAGGCTGGACTATGGATGATTCGATTGGGTTGAGCCGGGCGCTGGTAGCCGTTGGTATCGACGTTATCGATTGTTCTTCGGGTGGCATCGCCGGGGCGCCAAGGTTTAGAATTGATGATGCGGGCAAGCCCCTCACCAAAGACTCTGCACGTCAGCCGGGCTTCCAGGTACCTTATTCTGCCCGCGTGCGAGCCGAAACCGATGCCAGATCGATGGCGGTCGGCGTCATAGTCGATCCGCATCAGGCGGAAGAAATCTTACAGTCGGGCGGGGCGGATCTGGTCGCTCTGGGACGTGAAATTATGTTTGATCCATTCTGGCCTTTGCGCGCTGCGGCTGAGCTGGGAGTCGATCCTGATTTTAAGTTGTGGCCGAAGCAATATGCCTGGGCAGTGAATCGCAGGAATCAGATTGCAGAGTATAATCGCGGCGATTGATGGAAAGGGTCGGAGTCAGGGCTGACTCCGATCCCCAGACTTCATGCCATCAGCCCGACAACTGATATGATCCCTTCCCTTTTTTTGTAATTGGTAATTTTCTTCTGATGCTGATTTTTTGTTTGGCGATTTTCCTTTTGTTGATTACTCCCGGACCGGGTGTGTTATCTACCGCTGGTGTTGGGACTGCTTATGGTTTTCGAGCGGGGCTGCGGTATGTGTTTGGGCTGTTGCTGGGAACCAATCTGGTGGCACTGGCGGTCATTTCAGGTCTGGCAACAATTGTTCTTGCGAACGCCTGGGCAAGAAGTGCTTTGCTGGTGATTTCCTCGGTTTATTTGCTCACCATTGCTTATCGTATTGCTTTTGCCGGATCCAGGATTGCGTTTATCGCGGCACGAAGTCAGCCCGGTATCAAGGCCGGGTTATTATTGCAGACGATCAACCCGAAGGCCTACGTTTTTAATTCCACGATGTTCAGTGGTTTTGCCTTTATGCCTGAGTCGTTGATAACAGAAACCCTGGTCAAGTTACTGATTATTAACCTGATCTGGATTCCGATTCATCTGCTATGGCTCTGGGCCGGGAGTTCTGTGCATCAATTGAACCTGAAGCCCCGTACCCAGTTTGCGATTAATTGTATGATGGCTCTGGCGATGCTGATTGTTGTGGGGTTGGCGTTGTTGTCACTCAATTACTAGGATGTCATTAAGTCCGAAAATACTGATAGCAATCGGGCTTAATGATTTCCCAGCCCTCATCTAGAATATCCAGTATGGATTGATCCAGAGGGACTGCTTTCATGGCGTTTAAATTTTCATCTAGCTGTTCGAGGCGGCTGGCACCCAGAATAATCGCATCGCCTCGTTCGGCATCAAGCAGTGAATGATGCGTCAGCCAGCTCATGGCGACTTCGACCGGGGTGACGCCGAGCCCGACGGATTTGATTGATAATTGCTGTAATACATCGAAATATGCCTCTTTCCAGTAGCGATCCCGGTAATGAGGCCTTTGGTGGAACCTGCCGGTATCCGGTGTCTTCTCAGCAGTCAGATATTTACCGGTTAAGAGGCCTCCTGCCAATGGGTTGAAGGCATAAAAACTGATGTCGTAATGATGCAGGCAGGCGAATAACTCTTTCTCTACATCGCGAGTTAAGGCGTTATACATGCCCTGGTATACAGTCGGTAGCATCCAGCCATTCTGGCGGCATTTTTCAGCTACTTCGGCGACCTGCCAGGCGGCAAAATTGCTCAGGCCGAAGGACTTGAACTGGCCCTGCTGGTATGCCTCGAAGCAGGCTTCCAGCGTTTGTTCGACCGGGGTTTGGAGATCGGGGGCATGCAGGTATAGCAAGTCGAGATGGTCGGTTTTTAACCGCTCTAGCGACTCATTAATTTGCCTGGTCACCTGTGCCGGTTGTAAGCCCTGATCGTTCCAGGGATTGGCTTTGGAGGCGATAAAAAGACGGTCGCGTTCGTGGGCCGGAATTAGCTTCCCCAGCAAGGTCTCGGTAAGGCCCTGATTGTACTGAGTTGCTGTATCCAGCTCGTTGCCGCCCGAGTCAGAAAACCTGCTTAACATCGACCGGGTAGTCGTTTCATCAACCTGGTCGCTGAAGGTCATAGTGCCTAAGACTGTTTTCAATTGGTTATCTCCTATCTCTATAAGAAACGCTTCACAAATAATATCCCAAGAGCTACGCAGGGGCCTACGCCAAATGCAAAAATCAGGGTGCCGATACCTACTACGCCTCCCAGGTACCAACCAATGGCCACCACAGTGATTTCGATAGCGATTCGAATATTGGCAATCGGCATTCCGGTCCAGGCCTGCAGGCCTGTCATTAATCCATCCCTCGGGCCCGGCCCCAAATTAGCGGAGAGATAAATTCCTGAAGCGATGCCGACGATGAGTACACCGATCATAGTTTGCATAATCTGCCAGAGAAAGGTTTGTGGATAAGGCAATAATTCGAGTGAGAAATCGATCATAAAAGCAATAATCAGGGCGTTCAGAATTGTACCCATACCAGGCTTTTGTTTGAGTGGTATCCACAGCAACAGAATGACGAAGCTAATAATCATGGTGGTGAATCCGATACTCCAGTCGGTATGTCCAGCTATGCCCTGTGCCAGTACCGTCCACGGGCTGACGCCTGCGCCACCGGCAATCAGCAGGGCCTCACCAAGACCGAACAACACCAGTCCTAAATTCAAATAAAAGAAGGTGATCAGTCGGGGGCGAAGGCTAAACGGTGTCGGCGAACTCCACTGGAGTGTTGGCACGGACTTGACGGAAAATATCTTTAACATATGTATAACTGGTATCGTCGTGATCGAAGGGTAAACCAAGCGGGCCCTGGTTGATACAGGGAATGGCGAGAAAAAGTGAAAACGGATTTTAGTCTCCGGTTAAGCCTGTTAATCTTACCCTCGATTTTTTTTAACATAGATTCACACATGTCGACATATAGTTTTTTAGACGATTACAGCGAGGGATGCCATCCCCGCATCCTCGAAGCCCTGGCTAATAGCAACATGGATCAACAAACCGCTTACGGTGAGGATGAATATAGTCGTAAGGCCAGAGAGCTAATACAGGCGCAGTTAGGAAACCAGAATGCTGAAATCTTTTTCGTCGCCGGCGGTACACTCGCTAATATCATCATTATGGCGAGTTGTCTGAGGTCGCACGAAGCTGTAATCGCATCCAACATTGGCCATATCAATGTTCACGAAACCGGGGCGATAGAAGCAACCGGGCATAAAATCATTGTAATGCCTTCGACAGAAGGCAAGTTAACACCGGCCGATGTTCAGAGCGCGCTGGATAACAACGCGCATTTTCCGCACATGGCGAAGCCTCGACTGGTTTACATTACGAATGCGAGCGAGGTGGGCACGCTCTACAGCAAAGCGGAATTGACAGCCTTGTCGACCATTTGCAAAGCCAACAATCTGTTGCTAATGGTTGATGGCGCGAGGCTGGGCGCGGCCTTATCGGCGCAAAAGAATGATCTGACCCTGGGTGATATAGCGGAACTAACCGATATATTCTGGATCGGCGGCACCAAGGCCGGCGCCATGCTGGGAGAGGCAATTGTGATTAGTAACCCGGTCCTGGCTGATGACTTTTCATTTCATATAAAACAACGGGGCGCTTTGTTGGCGAAGGGGCGACTGCTAGGGTTGCAATTTCTCGAACTATTTAAAGATGGCCTGTATTTTGAGGCGACAAGTTATGCAAATAAAATGGCCGGGAAACTCTCAACCGCTATCACAGAAAACGGCCATACCTTGGCCGCCGAAACGCAAACTAACCAAATTTTCCCGATTTTGCCAAACGGCCTGATTGACAGGCTAAAAGAGTCGTTCAGTTTCTACGTCTGGGAAAAACTCGATGATGAGCGCTCGACTATCAGGCTTGTGACGTCCTGGGCGACCGAGGAAAAACAGGTTGATGCTTTTATACGTGTGGTAGAAGAGTTCAGTTAAAACGTAGATTATATCTTGGGTGCCCTCCGGGATATATTTCTGACGTGCAACGCCCTGGCGACATAAATGCCACCCACGGTAATCAAAAATATCCCAGTCCAGGAGACCAGGGTCGGCAACGTGCCAAAGAACAGGTAACCGAAAATTACCGCAGAGACTATTTCGAAATAGGTGAAAGGCGCGAGCGTCGATGCATCGGCATGGGCGAAGGCATATACCAGTAAAGTCTGGTTAACCGCGCCTGAAACGACCAACACGGCGATATACCACCAGGCGTCATCGGGGACTGGTTCCCAGTGTCCTGGTAGTAATAGCGCCAGTGCGAGGGAGGCGCACAGGGCGCCCGCAAAAGCAGTGACAAGCGGTGGTGAGACGATACTCAGTTTTCGATTCAGCGCCATCTGGATACTGACTATCACCGCGCAGGAAAAGATATACAGATTACCGCTGTTGATTTCTCCGAACTCCGGGCGCATAACGAGTAGTACACCGATGAATCCACCGATGACGCCAATCCAGATCGACCAGTTGGCGTGTTCTCCAAGAAATAAAACGGCGATGATGACCAGCAGGAAAGGGTAGGCATAAAGTATGGCAATCGCGTCGGCATAGTCGACGGTTTTAACACCGATGACGAAGGTTGTCGTCGCAGCGGCCATGGTTAGACCACGAATCAACTGGATCAGCGGTCTTGCCGGTTTAAGTCCAGCCAGGCCATAACGCCAGATCAGATAGGGCAGCAATATCAGGCTCATGCCGGAGAATCGAAACCAGGCTACCTGATAGGCGGAAATCTGGTCGCCCAGCAATTTCATGATCGCCCCGGAGAATGCGGCTATCGACAGGCCGATGATGACCATGAAAATGCCTTGCGTTTGGGAGGCGATAAACGAATGAGAGTGGGTGTTCTTCACCTGGAGTTTCTGCTTGCAGACTATCCTGGCGTAGTCGTGTACGTCAGATACTGCCGCTGTATAGCAATTTGATCCGCCAGATATTTTGCATCGTGCCAGACGCCCCAGATGAAGGACGACCCGCGTCGTGACTGCCATGGTAGTCCAAGGAAATAAATCCCGGGCTCAGTCGAGACACCGCGCTGATGGTCTGGTCTGCCTTCGTCGTCGAATGCATCGACTTTCAACCAGCTGTAATCAAGCTTAAAACCCGTGGCCCAGACGATTGAGGTGATTCCGGCCTCAGTCAGTTTTAATTCAAGCATGGGGTCGGTCACGCACTGCGGATCAGGCCGGATGTGGCGGGCTTCGGGTTCTTCCGGAAAGTCGAGGCCATTGCGGATAATATAGGCGTCGGCCTGGTCCAGTACTGACAGAGTATTCGCATTCCCCTGGGCGATGTTTTCGGCAAGATCAGGCGCAAAGGACAGCACGCCTTCCTTGAATGATTCTGTTCGACCAACCAACGTCATGCCCTGAGCGGCAAGTTGTCGAAAGTCCACTGTGTGACCGCCATGGGCACCGCTCACGGCGATAGTGATATGTTCTGTGCCAGGTTCGAGTGCTGCAGCTTCCCACTTGCCGAGAACTCCCAGCCACCAGACAAAGTCGCGGCCACGATAGCGTCGTGGCGGCAGGTCGTGTGGACCGACTGAGAGATAAACAGTTTTGCCAGAACGCAGGAGTTCATCCGCGATCTGCGCGCCCGAAGACCCCGCTCCGACCACCAGCACTGCGCCTTCCGGCAATTGCCCGGGATTTCGGTAAGCGTTGGAATGGATTTGTTTGATTTCCTCAGTTTCAGGAACCAGAGCCGGGATGATGGGCCGCTGGAAAGCACCGGTGGCGGCGATTACTCTGTTGGCTTCGATCAATCCCTCCGAGGTTTCCACTCGAAAGCCGGGACGGCCGATATTCCTCTGCACTTCCATGACCTCTACGCCGCAGCGGACCGGAGCCTTGATCATCTGCGCATAGTCTTCAAAATAATCCGCCACTGCTTCCTTAGGGGCAAAAGCATCGGGATCGATGTTGGAAAACTCCATAGTCGGAAATCGATCATGCCAGGCCGGGCCATTAGCCACCAGGGAGTCCCATCTTTCCGAGCGCCAGCGCTCGGCTATGCGGTGCCGCTCCAGAACGAGGTGAGGCACATGGTTGTTACCCAGGTGTTCGCTCATGGCAATACCGGCCTGACCGCCACCTACGACGAGTGTGTCTATTTTTTCAGCTGGCATGTCTGAGCCCTCGGCATTCTCAGTTTTCCTTCGGTTTTCATAGGATGGCCTGAACTTCGGGCCTGATAGCTAAGCCCAGGGCGCGCGAATCTCCGGCTTCCAGATGAAAGCCGTCAACTGGAGATGCACGGGCGACCCTGGCTGCATCAAAGAAAGCACAATCATTAGCTATCGCTAGCGCTTCGATTATGCTGGCAAGTTGTTCTGAGCGAGTAATTTTTTCCAGAGTAGCATCCGGGTTCTCACCCTGTGTTAAAGGTGGCGGTGAGACCAGCATGATTTTGGGATGACAGGCTTCCGGCAGTCGCCACGGGTGATGACGGATAATTTCGACCAGTCGCTCCAATCCGTCCCGGGTCTGGTGTGCTGCGATGTTTTCATAAATATCGTTGGTACCCAGCATGATGATAATCAGATCCAGTGGTGCATGGCTGTGCAACAGAATCGGCAAAGCGACAACACCACTCATCTCGGCACTGGAAGAGGGGCGCGCATAGGCAGTGGTACGTCCCCGCAGTCCTTCGGTGATGACATGAGCATCATCCAGACCCTCTGCCATAGCGGAAGGCCAGCGGTCAGCCGGAGCGTGTCTGCCACTGGTTTGAGGGCATGAACCCCAGGTCAGACTATCGCCAAAAGCCAGGATGTTTTTCAAGGTCGCTCCGTTATTAAGGGATCTGGATTCATATTGTCCACCAGCAGGTTAATCGGAGGCATATTGCCTAAACGATCGAGTTTAATAAATAATTATTTTTGTAGTTATTGAATCAATAATTTCGAATCATATATTTAAAAAAGGATTCTAACCATATGGGTTCTAAAAAGTGTTTGATACATGCCATAGGCGATTATAAATATTATTAATATCCGAGGATTTATAAATTCCAAATCGATTAGCTTTGTCAAACAGCGGAACGGAATCAGCTACCCCTTTATTTGGCACAATGTTGTTTGCATACAATACAGCGAGGTTGAAAATCGCCTTTGGATTACCGGTTTTTTCAGATTTGCGTATCCAGTAGATCGCGTGAAAATAATTTTGCTGGATGCCAATGCCGTTTGCGTACATACAACCGAGGATGTTTTGCGCATGCGAATCACCAGTTTTTGCAGCAATCACCAGCCACACCACGGCCTGCGAGTAATCTTGCTCAACAGCCTTTCCCTGGAGGTAGTATTTAGCGATTGATTTAGCTGCTTCCAAATGTCCTGCGTCTACCGCAGCAATTCGCCAGCGTAACGCTTCTGCGTAGTCAGGCTCTATACCTTTACCAAAGTCGTAATGCCAGGCGAGCCAGCCAAAGGCTGGGCTAAATCCTTTATTCGCCGATTCCAGTGTGTACTTGTAGCTCTTATGCAAATCAATTTTGCCACCCCAGTTAAAGCGATACAACATACCCAAATAGTACCTGGCCGCATGGTTTTTGTCGTGTACTGACGCCAGGCCACAGGTTGTGCGCGCTTTTTTATATTTTTTACTTTGGTAATCGGCACGACATTCTTGCTGGAGAAATCTAATGCCATCATTGACTTCGATATTATCTCCGAGGCTGTGACCGTTGATAAACGACTGATTGATCAGGTATTTATAGTAGTTATTTACATACCTTTTAGGGATTTGCTGCTCGTCGCATCGATATAGCACTTTCGGATTTTTACCATTGACGTAAGAAAGAATCACATTTCGCTGAGTATCAAATTCAAATCGATAGCTCGTTGAGTAATACAAATCTACCTGATTTCCAGTGTGCTTTACGACAGGGATAACAAGAGGGCCATCATGGGTAAAAAAGCTCAAATAATTTTTATACTTGAAATCCACTCTAAAAAAATGATTGGAGCAATCCGAGTAGCTGGAAAGCCATTCAGAAAGGATTTTGCTATCGAAGTTATGGGTTAAATTCTTAAGATCCTCCAGGTTATTTATTCTTTGAGAGGAAGATGGTGACCTAGAGTTTTGACCTGAAGGTTTCTCTGAGTTTAGAGGTTCATTTATATCGGCTTTGTAGCGCAAGCTAATTCCGTCAGTGGGTTGTCGGTCAGAGAATGTAACTTGCCCTAACTCATTTACTCTTCGATTAAGTTCGGCACTGGTATCGAACGCGACTGTTAATAGAATGATGGCCTGCAAATAACAAAACAGTTTTCCTGAAAATATGGATCGCATCTAAAAGTCCTTTATCAAAACACCCAGAAAAACAGAGGAAAGATAACCCAAACGCCTCAATCCGATAACTGCGCCAGCTGTATCGGTCCAGGCGAAACCCAGAGACAAAAGGTAAACAAGGGGGGTGGTTTGGGTCGCTATCTCGTGTGGTAGCCAGGGCGTATTGTGAATCGGCCCAGCTTGCAGGGTTTTGAATCGGTTGCTTGCTTCTTCATTCTTCATAATCACATCAATGTTTGTACTGGAGAGAGGGGATGAAAATCCCGCGCTTACAGCTTCACGATTGACTGCCTGATCCACGGCAACAGGTTTTCGTAGTTGCATTGTCTGCGCTCGAGCAGGTCAATTAAAAAAGTATGTGCTTCGGTTACAACGACGTCCAGCTTGTATCCATTTAAACGTAAAAACACATCTGTATCAAAAAAAGCAATGCGTTTATCACCATCAACAAAAGGATGATTCAAAATCAGCGACTCGAACAGGGCTGCTCCCATTTCTACAAGGTCATTGTAGTAACCTGTTTGTGGTCGGAACAATGCACTTTCCAGCAGACCTAAATCACGTATTCCGGAAGGTCCTCCAAACCGTTCAAGCAGTTTTGTATTTATTTCGAGTAACTCGTCGCAGCTTAGAAACTGTACTGAATTACCGGGCAAGTAATTTCCCCAGATCTTCATTCTGCGACATAGAATCTTCGATATGCTTAAGTACTTCCGGGCGCACACGCTTGCGCTTGATGTATTCGCTGATGGCTTCCGTTAGTAGCCGGATACATTCTTATGCTGTTCTTTGGCTAGCGCCTTAAGATCATTCCAGACTGCTTCATCGACCTTTGAGCTGATTTTAATATTTTGCATACGATCAACATGGATGACAGACCTTGACATGTCAAGTCTATATCCAGCATCCAAATAGTGATACGCAAAGAGGATGTGGTAGGGCTATACTTTATCCATGTTAATCGATTCAAGATGTCCCGAAGTCAGCCAGTTAAGAAAGATTCGTAGTTTATCTCTGTTCAATGACGAGGAATTGAATAGTCTGGCGGCGACGCTAATGATCGGGTCTGCCGGGCCCGGTGAGAAAATAATATCTATCGGTGATGTCGGGAGCTATGACCTATACCTGCTTAGTGGTAGTGCAATTGAGTTGGGCAGGGGTGGCAGTAAAATGAAAGTAAGAGGCGAAGTCGATGGCTTCCTGCGGCCATTGGCCTCGACCGGACCGGCCTTAAGTGACCTGGTGGCAACCAGTGAAGTAGACTACCTGATGATTGATCGGGACCATCTGAGCCATTTTTCGCAGTTGCTTGAACCCGATAGCAGTGGCATCGAAGTAGAAGCAATCGAGCAGAGTGACGAGGCAAACGAACTGACCATACTGCTTTGCCAGGAAATCATGAATGGCAGAATCAGGGTGCCTGCGATGACCGATATCGCGCTCAAAATTCAGAAATTGTTTGTCGACGATAGAGTTGAGGCTAAAGCGCTGGGAGACTTGATTCAAACCGACCCATCACTTGCGGCCAGGCTATTACGAACAGCTAATAGTCCATTTTATCGGGGAGAAGCTTCAGTGGATTCGCTACCTCAGGCCATAGTACGTATGGGCATGGAGGCTGTTCGTAAGCAGGTGTTGATGTATGCCGCCAGCGAGTTGCTCAGGGAAACATCTTCGGAGATGAAACAACAAATGCAAAAGTTATGGCGGGACAGTCGTCGCGTCGCAGCATTCAGTCGGATATTGGCACAGCGTACTTCTGGTTTCGATGCTGAAGCCGCGCAAATGGCCGGTTTGCTGAGTAACCTTGGCGAGGTCGCTATCCGGCAATATGTGCAGGATCACGGTGATTTACTCCACAACGAAGTCTCACTGGATGAGATCATTGTTAATTTGCGTCCGCAGATAAATGCCATGCTGATGTTAAAATGGAACCTCGGTGATGAGCTGATCATTGTGGCTGAAGAATCCCACGACTGGTTTCGTAACCATCGGGACGAAGCCGACCTCTGCGATCTGGTGCTGATCGCCCGCTATTATAGTTATCTGGGTTCGGCGCTCATGAAGGGATTGCCTTTATTGTCGAAGCTGCCGGCATTCGAAAAATTAAAAGCGATGAATTTTAATCCGGGAGAAAGCATGGTTTTTCTTAAAGACTCCCAGGCCGAAGTTGAGGCCGTGGAAGACATGTTGGGGACTGTTTAGGAGAGCCCGAATTCGGCCATATTTGTCGTCTTCGGTTGATGTATATCAATCTCTTGCCGGGCTTCGGTTCTAAGGTAAGCCGAGGCCATAACCGGCCTTTTGCGGCATGGCCAAGGGCAGTGGTTGGTGCGAGTATCGGATCGACAGTCGGGAGGTATATGGATGAGCAGGACCGCATGAAAACAGTCCATATTCTCGAAACCCAGCGAACCAATACCGCGACAACCTGGGTCAACCCGGATACCAACAATACCTATACGATGACACCAACGAAAACCTATAGCGTTGCCGAGGGTCCCTGTCGGGAATTTACTCTGGATGCTCAAATCGGTGACAAGTCTGAAGAAACTTATGCTACCGCCTGCCGTCAGGCTGATGGTAGCTGGAAGGTGGTTAAATAGTCCTCGCCAGTCACATCGGCAAATTCAAAATCACTCGCAACCCGCCCTGTTCGCGGTTCTCGGCAATCGCTTTACCGCCATGTGCCAGTAAGCTTTTACCGGTAATAGCCAGTCCCAGACCAAAGCCGCCACTGCTGCGGTCACGGGCCTCGGCGACGCGGGTAAACGGTTTAAACAACAGGTTCAGAGACTGTTCTGGAACACCGATACCGGAATCTTCAACAATGATGGTGAATTCCTCGGGGTTGAGTTGAGTGCTCACCTGAACGACGCTGTGCTCTGGCGAATAGTGAATTGCATTTCTGACCACGTTTTCGATTGCCGCGCGGATCAGCACCGGATCGACTGACAGGGTTACCGCTTCGACGGCTTCCAGTCTGACTTCGCAATGTTTGGCTTCGCCTTCAAAGTTGGCGTCGTGGATAATCTGCTGTAACAGTTCGATGATATCGGTATCCTGTTTTTCCAGTTGAAACTGGCCCGATTCTATCCGCGCCAGTGACAATAGTTCAGTCACCAGGCTTTCCAGTTCGTTAGCTTCTTTTTCGATGCGGGGCAGGGCTGTGGACCTGTCGTCTGACCGCTGCGCCAGTTCCAGGGCGATACGTAGACGGGCAAGGGGCGAGCGTAATTCGTGGGATACATCACTAACCAGTCGGCGCTGACTATCGAGCATATCGTTAATACGGTCCGCCATCTGGTTAAAGTCCGCTGCCAGCTCACTGACTTCATCCCGTCCTCGGAGCGATACCCTGCTGCTCAAATCGCCGTCACTGAGGCTCTGCACCGCATGACGCAAATGACGTATACGCCGGCTCAGGAAATGGGCCAGCAGATAACTAATCAGGCTGATAATGAGCAAAGCTGCCAACAACCATAACCAGATCGGCATGCGATGCAGTTGCGAAGGTTCGAGCTGACGAACCAGAAATAAAGGTGGTTCGATATCCGGTACAGCCTCGATCAGAGAGACATAGCCATGCCGGTGACGTTGAATCGCGGAGTCGAGCGGATAATTCAGCTTTCGTATGACATCTTTGTTGGCATTGGCGTGCATCGGGAAGGGGCTTCTACCCAGCGCGTCCAGTAGTATCGGCCTGTCTCGTCCGGGTAGCTGGAATAACCAGTGCTGGGTAGCCCGATGACGACCCTGTTGCCAGAGCGCGGAAACAGTGACTGCCTGTGCTTTTAAGACTTCGTGATTGCGCTCGATTACCTGTCCGCCAGAGAGTCGACCTAGCACAAAAAAACTGGCAGCGAGCAGGGCAGCGGTGAGCCAGAAAAACAGAAAGATGCGGACGAACAAATTCATCTGCCGATAAGATATTGATAGCCGGAGCCGCGAATGGTCTTGATGCGATCACTGCCGTCAGGACGCTTACCGATTTTACGACGTATCTGCGCCATATGCGTTTCGATACGGCGGTCATAAGCACTCAGTGCACGGCCCAGCCCATCGAGCGCCAGTTGCTCGCGACTGACAACCTGACCTGCCTGGTTAACCAGTAGCTTCAGCAGGCTGAACTCAGCACCGGTAAGGTCGATCACCCGGCCGTCTATCTGTACCGCCCTGGCAGCTTCGTTGAGGGATAAGTCTTCCACCTGTAGGCGGTTATGTTTTTGCTCTCCAGCGCTGCGGCGTATCAGGGCTCGAAGGCGCGCCACCAGTACCCGCGGGCTGACCGGTTTGGCGACATATTCATCTGCGCCTAATTCCAGACCCAATACGGTATCGGTATCTTCACCGCGTGCCGTTAACATCATCACCGGTGCATGATGCTGGACGGTGATCGATTTCAGAACATCGAAGCCGTTCATACCCGGCATCATGACATCGAGAATAATGGCATCCCACTCCGAGGTGTTGTCGTTTATCTGCTGTAAGGCGGCGATACCATCATGCACGACAGTCACCTCAAATTCCTCGAGCTCGAGGAATTCTCGTAACAGCTCACACAGAGTCTGGTCATCGTCGGCTAAGAGTAAATGCATTTTCAAATTCTCCGTTGACGCTATTCTGGACGGAAAAAACAGGAATGCAAAGCGCTGTAACCGGGTCTTTGCATTTCTTTGCAAAGCTTGACCCTGCTTTGAAATCATCTGCCTTATAGTTTCATCATGGTTTGAGATATGACTCTTAACTGAATTTTTAATAACTGGAGAAATACGATGAAACGTTCAAGCAAATATTTATTGATTGCCACTGCTTTGGTAGCCGCTTCAGGAATAGCCATCGCCTCACCAGGTGGTCATTCCGGTCAGGGCGGCGTAGGTCAGGGTTACGGCCATGGAGGAATGCAGGGCATGCATCAAATGATGGGCAAGCATGGCATGGGTGGTGGAATGATGTCAGGCGGTATGGGTGGTGTGATTTACCAACTGGACAACCTGACTGATGACCAGAAGCAACAAATTGCCGCACTACGTCAGGAGCAGCACACCCAGATGTTTAATCTTCGTGAGCAAATGTTGCAACAGCGTGGCCAGATGAAACAGAAAATATTAACCATCCTGACCGACGAGCAGCGAACCCAACTCGAAGAACTACGTCCCAACCACTAATTGACCGGGCACAGAAGCACTATCCGGTGCTTCTGTTGCTTCGCATCACGGTTGATCACGATAATTCAGGATTCTGTTTTTCAGACCAGGTTGGCCGGCTGTATTGACGATAGCCGCTATGTCCTGATTGCGGCTATCTACGGTGGTTAGTCGCAGCATATCGTTCAGCGCTTTTGGTGGCAGGGTAGCGGCACGCTGACTCAAATTGTCGATGAGTGGGGACCATTCCTGTTGGTCTAGCAAATCGGTAGCCAGGCCGCAGGCAATTGCTTCGCGGTCGGACATTAGTTTTGAATCGATGAGTAGCTCGCGGGCCGCGTCCTGACCGATCAGGTGCGTTAAACGCCGGGTGCCCAGGGCGAGCTCGAAATTCCAGCCTGGCATTTTTAGTTTAAAACCAGGAGCCGCGACCCGCCGCCAGCAGGCCGCAAAAAGGTCGGCGCCAGCGCCTATTGCCTTCCCCTGAGCCAGTGCTACTGCGGCAAACGGGGCGTGGTAGAGCGCCTGCAACAGGGTTTCAATACGAAGGAATCGCCATAACAGATCGCCGTCACTCGATGATTCCAGATCAGAAAGGTCGAAACCCGCGCAAAAATGGCGGCCTGTACCACGAATCACACATAGATGGATGTTTCGGGCTTCGGTAATCGCCTGGATTAGCGCTTCTACCAGATCCGGGTTCAGAGCGTTTGCACTGTCTGGCCGATTCAGTGTCAGGGATAAAACACCATTATTTCTTTCAGCTAGTAAAACTGGCGTTTCGTCGTTCATTCGGCTGAATTACCGAGCGCAAATCGCGCATTGGCCTGCGCGAAAATTCGACGGGTTTTATCGATGTCATAGGCGCGTTGCTGCAGTGTTTCGGGGTCCCATTCGCTGCGCCCCGGGGCGAAAAAGTCACCGCCATAGACATGAATCGCCGAGGTTAGTTTCTCGGTCGGGTTGGTCACAGAATGGATAATATCGCGTCCTAGTGCAGAGGCTGAGCCCGGCATTAATGATTTGGCTCCGGCGGCTTCGATGCGATTGTCGGTCTTGCGCCAGAAAATATTATCTTCGCGCCCGCTGTAAATTCCGATAACCGCCCAGGCATTGTGGTTGTGTGGCATCAGAGTCATCAACGGTGCCCAGGTAAAGTTGAGAATTGTCAGGTCATCGCTCTGGTAGAGCGGTTTAAACCCCGCTTCGCCGGGTTCTCCCAGTGCCTTCATTACCGAGGTCTGATGGGTTACCGCCTCAGCAACCACTTCACGAACTGCTATATGGCTTTCATCCTCTTTTCGAGCCTGGATACAGTCTTCAATAAATCTATCGAGTTCGAACATGAATTGACTCCTTTATGCAACTGGTACGTCTGAATTCAGGGGGATTATAATCTAGTTAGTTCTAACATAAAGGGTTCGATTCCAGCTGCTTTGCCTGTATCAATGACTATATGTTTGCGATACCTGGGGCAAAATAAACAAGCTGGTCTAGTGCAGATGTAGAGTTTCTGGACAAAATAGACTTTCTTATACTATATGTATTAGGTACATAAAATATTTTGGAGCTTGTTAATGGATAGTTTAAATAGCCAGTCAAACGAGAAAAATTCAAATAAAATTAATCAGTCGCACATAAAATATATCCATAGTATTAATGAGTCGGAAATTAAATCCTGCTGCCAAAGCTGGATTGAGGAATTTCCAGATATGGCTGTAATGGCCTATGTGGCTGAATCTGATGCCGATAAGGTACCGACAGTACAGGCCGTTTTAAACGGTTTAAATGTGCCATTAGCCGGTGCGATATTTCCCGCTTTATTGTATGAGGCGGAATTTAGACCGGCAGGGTTATTATTGGTTTGTTTACCCGCCAGGCCATCCTGGCATTTGCAGGCAGATATGCCAGTTGACTCAGAAGCATTGAGTACGGTTCTGGAGTCGATTATCGACAATATTTCTACCGAGTTAGATGAAACCGAAGATTCCACACTGTTTATGATGTTCGACGCCATGGTGCCTAATATTGCGACAGTTCTTGATGAGCTTTATCTGATGCTTGGTGATTCGGTGCATTACGTCGGAGTAAATGCCGGTAGCGAGACATTCGAGCCTATGCCCTGTCTGTTTGATAATGAGCGCGTAGTACAAAACGGCCTGCTGGCGATATTGTTGACTCCAAACAGGGGGGCGATTCTGGAACATGGCTATCAAGCGCCTGAACAGTCGATTATGGCTACTGCTACCACCGGTAATCGAGTAGTGAGCATAGACTGGAAACCGGCATTCGAGGTGTATAGCGAACGAGTTCGAGAGCAATATAATGTGGAAATTACGCGGGAAAATTTTTATGAACATGCGGTTCATTTTCCCTTTGGGATCGTTCGCGCGGATAACGAGGTCCTGGTACGAATTCCAGTTATGCTGGATGAAGATAATGCTCTGTTCTGCGTGGGTGAAATTCCAGAAAATTCAGTATTAACGTTACTCAATGCGCCTCAGGCAAAATCACTCCATACGGTAAATCAGTTGGTGGAAAAGATGAGTGATAATTCCGTCAACCTGCTGTTTTATTGTGCAGGCAGGCGCATGCATTTGACCGAAGCTGCGGACAATGAGCTGACGGATTTTCAGAGTAAGGTAGATGAAAGGCTTAATGCTGGCGCGCTATCACTTGGAGAAATTGGAAGTTCTCACAAAGGCGGCTACCCCCTGTTTCATAATGCCACGCTCGTCGTATTGCCGCTGAATTAGTCGGGTAATATTTTGTGAGTAATCAGGAACAGCTTCTTTCGATACTCTATGATCTAAGTCCGACGATTAGTTCGGAAATGCGTCTGCAGCCATTATTAAAGGAAGTTTTGCAGTAGACTCAAACATGAATTAAGCCATTTATGAAGTTAGTGGGTGGAGTAACCACCATCGACCAGATAAGCACCACCGGTGCAGTAGGCTGCCGCCTCCGAGGCCAGGAAGACAGCCAGCCCGGCTATATTATCCGGTTCACCGGGCTTACCGAGCGGAATCTGCTTTACAAAACGGTCCAGAATTTCATCGTTTTGCCATAAGGCTTGACTAAATTTTGTTTTGATCAGGCCGGGGCAAATTGCATTGACGCGAATATTATCCGGGCCCCAGTCCTGCGCCATAGCCTGGGTAAGGTTGATAATCGCTGCCTTGCTGACGCTGTAAATGCCAATGCCCGCTTCGGGTTTGAGGCCGCCGATAGAGCTGATGTGGATGATCGAACCGCCGCCGCGTTGCTTCAGGATCGGATAAGCTTTTTTACAGAGTTCAAAAGGCCCTTTTAGATTGATATCGATAATCTTATCGAAGGCGCGTTCGTCGGTATTCTGTATCGGTCCGAATACCGGATTGGCTGCAGCGTTGTTGATGACGATATCGAGTCCGCCGTAGATTTCTACGGTTTTATCGACAAGGTTTCCAATATCTTCCAGGTTCCCCACGTTTGCCGCGATACCGGTGGCATCGAGACCATCCGTCCTGAAAGCAGAAGCGACTGCATCGACCGCTTCCTGTTTGCGGCTACTCAGGACGACTTTGGCGCCAAATTCAGCCAGACCACGAGCCATCGCTTCGCCGATACCTTTGCTCGCACCGGTTACCAGAGCGACTTTGCCATCAAGATTGAACAGGGGTTTGATTTTGTTTGTCATGATTTTTTTTCTCGTAATTTCAGATGAAGTTTACTTGATAAATAGAGATAGGCTCAACGACTGAAAAAATGATTGATTTTCGCATGCTAGCAGTTTCGGGTTTTTGATTTTATACTGCACAGTTCAAGCGATAGGTATGCAGGAAAGCGATATGAACCAGTCCCAAAGCTTTATCTCGATGCTATTGATGGTTATCGCCATGCTGTCAACTGCCCCGTTCGGGCAGGTAATGGCGCAGCAGTCAGAGGATAAGCCACTTTATGTCGTTGTCTTGAAGGATGTTCCAGGCGCTCGCGATGAATCACGACGATTGGCCGCGGCACATGGTGCTGTTCATACTTATCGTGCTGTTTTTAGCGGTTTCGCAGCACCACTAAACGCAGCAGCGCGTGAGGCACTAGCGCATAACCCGAACGTTGAGTTGATAGAAAAGGCCTTCGAAGTTCATGCAATCAATATCGATTCCAGCTCTAACGAAGTGCCGAATGGTGTCGATCGGATTGACGCTGAAAAAGCGCATGCTGCAGGGCAGACGGGACTAGGTGCCCGGGTAGCCGTTATCGATACCGGTATCGATTTCGACCACCCTGACCTGAGTGGTCAGGAAGATACAACCGTTCCCTCTTTATCCTTTGTTAGCCGAGGTAAGACTACCGATGGCGGCAGAGACGACCATGGCCACGGTACTCATGTTGCCGGAATCGTTGCAGCAGTCTCAGATGGTGTCGGGGTTGTTGGTGTCTCACCGGGTGCGAAGCTGGTATCGCTCAAAGTGTTGAATAAAAGAGGTTCGGGATCCTCGGCAGACATCATTGCCGCGCTGGATTACATCACCGCTGTCAATCAGGCTGCCAGCAGTTACGCTGAAATGATTCACGTGGCTAATGGTAGCTTCGGTGGCTCTGGCTCCGACAGAGACAGCAGTTATCGGCGAGCATTTGATGCAACGGTGGCCAGTGGTAGTCTGGTCGTGGTGGCAGCCGGTAACGAATCTGATGATGCGGCTAACCATGTTCCGGCAGCCTACGACTCGGTTTTTACTGTATCAGCGATGAATCCAGCCGATGACCGGTTCGCTTCTTTCTCGAACTATGGCGGTGACGTAGATATGTCTGCCCCCGGCGTGGCGATAAATTCGACGGTGCTCGGCGGTGGTTATGCCAGTTGGAATGGAACCAGCATGGCCGCTCCGCACGTCGCTGGATCCGCAGCGCTTTATGTTGGTAGCGCTATCGATTCATTAACCCCCTCGACAGCTGTTAACCAGATTCGAATTGCATTGCTTGGCTCGGGAGAGTCTATACAGCTGGTTGGTGATCCAGATACAATCGATGAATCCCTGGCCGATGCTGAGGCAGTAGTCGGGCCGATACAACCACCCGCCGATGCCATAGTGGCGCTGCTTAATGCTGATAAGACAGTTTACGCAGAGGCTGATACCACAGCGACCCTGGCTGTGCAGGTACGTGATGAACTGGGTGATCCGGTGTTAAACCTGCCACCGACAGCCTTCATGGTTGATGGTGCGCCGGTCCTGGCTTCGGCTTCCGAGTCAGGCGGAGGTGACTACGCCATTGTCATCGATATTTCCGCGTTCATTCTGGATACGGACTACGCAGTGACTGTGACCGTAACCGATGGTCTTCTTAGCTCGATTGCGGGGACTGTTATCCGTAAAGCCAGTGTACAACCCTTAACTATCCACGTTTCGGCCATTGAATACTCGTCTAGCAAACGTAATCTATCGGTTTCTCTGACTGTTAGCGATACCTCAAGTGTAGCAGTGGAGGGTGCCTTAATATCAATTGCTTTACACCATGATAGCGGCGCCTCGTGGAGTGGTAGTGCGCTGACTGGCAGCGATGGTTCGGTGAGCTTTACGCTTCGAAGTGCGCCGTCCGGGCACTACAACACCAGTGTCAATGAGGTCAGCAAGGAGGGTGCTAGCTACGATGCGACCAGTAACATAGACGATCCCGGTTTCGATAAATAATAAATCATGATCGAACTGACCTAAGCCAGAAGATCCAAAGTAGACTGGTTTCAATCAAAGTCCAGCATTAGTGATATCTATTCAGTACTTCAAGCCTCAGCCGGCAAAGCG
This sequence comes from Gammaproteobacteria bacterium, assembly GCA_029882955.1. Classification (GTDB taxonomy): domain Bacteria; phylum Pseudomonadota; class Gammaproteobacteria. The sequence continues at coordinate 77 of JAOUJX010000010.1, read as the reverse complement.
AGAAATACCCTCAAGGCTGGAAAATCCATTGAGAGATACCCCGCATCCGCTGGCAATCGAGGCTGCCGGGAGGCTAC
>JAOUJX010000572.1 GCA_029882955.1 Gammaproteobacteria bacterium | reverse complement strand
GACTCCGCTAAACACCCAGCCTGTTTACGACCCGGTCACCCAAATCGTTTATGCAGCCAATAGCAGGCAGGTATCTCATGTCTGGATCGCCGGAGACTGTCAGTTGGCAGATTTCCAGCTCTGCAGTCTGGATGAAGAGAAGATACGACACAAGGCGCAGGCCTGGAGAAATAAAATCAAGACCTCCGATCAGGAATCCTCATGACACATACCAATATAGATCCGCTAGAAATAGAAAAATTCCAGTCCATCGCCAGTCGCTGGTGGGATCGTGAAAGCGAATTCAAACCGCTGCACGATATCAATCCTCTGCGGGTGGATTATATTCTTCAACACGCCGGAGATCTGACGGGTAAAAAAATCCTCGATATCGGCTGTGGTGGTGGCATCCTCGCCGAGGCTCTGGCCGAAAATGGCGCTATTGTTACCGGCATCGATATGGCGGAAATGTCGCTCAAGGTAGCGAAAATGCATTTGCACGAGAGTGGTTATGATATCGACTACCAGAAGATACCGGTGGAAGAATTTGCCAGGGATAATACCGCCGAATTCGATGTTGTAACCTGTCTCGAAATGCTTGAACACGTTCCCGACCCGGCATCCATCGTCAACGCCGCCGCCTCTATGTTAAAACCCGACGGCGATTTATTCTTTTCCACCATCAACCGTAATCCAAAGGCCTTTGCGCTGGCGATCATCGGTGCTGAATATGTCTTAAACATGCTTCCGAAAGGCACTCATGAGTATAAAAAATTCATAAAACCCTCTGAACTGGCCAGAGTGGTCCGTGCGAACCGACTCGACGTTATAGACACAACAGGCATGACCTATAATCCGATTACCAAACATTACAAACTGGGATCGGATATCGATGTCAATTATCTGATGTATTGTAAAGCCTTATGATCGAAGCTGTATTGTTCGACCTCGATGGCACTCTCATCGATACTGCACCCGATATGGGTGGCGCATTAAACAATCTACTCATCGAAGAAGGTTTATCCCCCCTGCCCCTTGAAACCATACGCCCCTATGTCTCACAGGGTGGGCTGGTATTGACTCAACTTGGGTTTTCGCAGCATGTTACCGAGCCTGAAATCGAACCCTTGAGACAGAGATATCTGCAACACTATCGCGATATCGTCGCGGATAATTCAGTGCTGTTTAACGGCTTTGAAGAAATCCTGCAAACGCTGGAAGGTAACCAGCTTGCCTGGGGCATCGTCACCAATAAACCGGAATGGCTCACCACTCCATTGTTAGCCCGGCTTGGCCTATCCTGTCCGGTCGTCATTTGCGGCGATACACTGGAGCACCGTAAACCTCACCCGCTGCCATTACAGGTCGCTGCCAGGAACCTGGAGGTCGATTGTCAAAAATGTATTTATGTCGGCGATGACGAACGCGATATAATAGCCGGCAGAGACGCCAGCATGAAGACTCTGATTGCTGCCTATGGATATATATCGGCCGAAATCGTGCTAGACGACTGGCAGGCCGATGGTATTATTCAACAGCCTCTGGACTTACTAAACCACCCGTTACTGGATTAACACCATGACTCAAATTCCCGGCGACTTTAAAGCTGATAAAAACTTGCTGAAAGACCGCATCACCCTGGTGACCGGAGCCACTGGTGGATTTGGCAAAGTCGTATCCCTGGCCTGTGCAG
>JAOUJX010000235.1 GCA_029882955.1 Gammaproteobacteria bacterium | reverse complement strand
GGCTTTAGTGATCGGACCAAAACTCTCGAAATAATGAAGGACCCCTGTAGCGGTCCGATTGCTGTGGTGACCCTGATACTAGTTATAGCGATTAAATTTACCGCGATTGAACAGTTGGTAGTCACGCAAAGCTGGACCATTTTAATGCTAACTCCAGTCATCAGCCGAACATCATTGATATTGCTTTTTCTAACCACGCCCTATGTCCGTCAAAATGGCCTGGGCAGCCATCTCGCTAACCATCTACCCCGGCAGACAAGCCTGTTGGTATTGGCGATGGTTGTACTGGGCAGTTTATTTCTGACTGGGACCGCAGCATTCTGGCTACTAATAGTGACAGCCGGGATTTTTTATATGCTACGCCATCTCCTGCTACGACGCTTAGGGGGCACCACCGGCGACACCGCGGGCGCATTAGTAGAGATTAGCGAAGCCGTGTTATTAGTCACCGCGGTACTGATAGGCGCATGACAATAAAAAATAAAACTCTCATGGTTCAGGGCTGTACCTCGGATGCCGGGAAAAGCACCGTCGTCGCCGGTCTGTGCCGTATCCTGAAAAGACGGGGTATTAATGTCGTACCATTTAAACCGCAAAATATGGCACTTAACAGTGCGGTGACCGAAGACAATGGTGAGATCGGACGAGCCCAGGCAGTACAGGCTCAGGCCTGTGGTCTAGAACCTCATACCGACATGAATCCCGTACTGCTCAAACCCAATAGCGATACCGGTGCGCAGGTCATCATTCATGGCAAGGCGCTACAGGAAATGGATGCCACAAGTTTTCATGACTATAAATCCGTTGCCATGTCGGCAGTACTCGAATCACATCAACGGCAGGTAAACCAATACGATGCCATCATCGTAGAAGGCGCCGGCAGCCCGGCAGAAATTAATTTGCGTGAGGGCGATATTGCCAATATGGGTTTTGCCGAAGCCGTCGATTGCCCGGTTATTCTAGTGGCCGATATCGACCGCGGCGGCGTATTTGCACATTTGCTGGGAACCCTGGAATTGCTCTCACCGAGTGAACAAAATCGTACTATCGGATTTATCATCAATCGTTTTCGTGGCGATATTTCGCTACTGCAAAACGGCCTGGACTGGCTCGAAGAACGGACGCAAAAACCAGTATTCGGCGTCATGAATTACCTGCACGGGTTACATTTAGAAGCTGAAGATGCGATCAATCGACATATCGATATCGTCGATACCGATTCGCAGACGATTAAAATCGTCGTACCGGTTCTATCACGCCTCAGTAATCATACTGACTTCGACGTACTGCGCCTGCACCCTAATGTCGATTTCGAATATATCGGCCCGGGCGACACCATGCCCCCCGCCGACCTGATTATATTACCGGGGACAAAATCGGTGCGCTCGGACATGCAGTTTATACACGATCAAAACTGGTACGAATCGATTCAACGCCATTGCCGTTTTGGCGGAAAATTGCTCGGTATCTGCGGTGGCCTGCAAATGCTGGGACAGACGATTCACGATCCACTGGGAATTGAAGGGCCGCCCGGTAGTAGCGCAGGCTTCGGTTTCCTGGCGTTTGAAACCACACTTGAACCGGAAAAACAGTTAAAAAGAGTTTCCGGCAAGCTCAGCTTTGCTAACGCCGCCGTATCGGGCTACGAAATTCATGCCGGGGTTTCTGAGGGTAGAGCCCTGCAAAGACCTTTTGCCTGGGTGCAGGAACGTAAAGATGGTGTCATTTGCGAAAATTCACAGATAGCCGGTACCTATTTGCACGGCGTATTTGATCAGGCAGAGAGCCGCGAAGCTCTATTAAACTGGGCTGGATTATCGAATGTTGCCGCAATCGATTATTATCAAATCCAGGAAGATGCGCTCGAACGACTAGCGGATGAAATGGAGGCTACGCTGGATATGAACCGGATTATTTCCCTGCTCAACCTCTAGGGATGATGCTCACCCAGTCGCGACACCGGTGCGACACTAACCCCCTCTGCATCGCAAGTTATTCTGGCTTTTACCCCGTATACTTCGGCAATATTTTCCGCCGTCATAATTTCATCTGGCGCCCCGCTACCATACAAGCAGCCGTGATTAATGATATATAACCGGTCGCAGAAACGTGCCGCAAGGCTAAGGTCGTGCAACACGACGACAGCGGCCCGATCATCGCGACTATGATTGCGTAGTATTTCCATGACATGCAACTGGTGGTAGGGGTCCAGCGCAGCCACCGGCTCATCGGCGAAAATTATTTGTGGATCGGTAGCGAAGATTCGTGCCAGCATAACCAGGGTTTGTTCGCCGCCCGAAAGCGTCGACACGATGCGGTTCCGATACGCCAGCGTTTCGGTTATCTCCATCGCTCTTTGTATTTTTTCCTGATCTTCTCTGGAACTATGCTGCCACCATTTTTGGTGCGGAATCCTGCCTAAGCCGACCGTCTTTTCGACACTGAAAGGCCAGTAAGCTTTGGCACCCTGTACCAGATAACCGATATGCTTTGCACGCTCCTCGACCGATATCTGGTCTACATTGTTATCTCCATAGAAAATCTCTCCCCAACCAGGTTTTTCCACACAGGTTAACAATCGTAACAAAGTGCTTTTACCGGCGCCATTGGGCCCGATCAACCCGACCATTTCTCCTGCTTTTACTTCAATGTCGATCGCTTTCAAAATCGAAATATCATCGATTTGATAGCCCAGATTGATTCCTTTTAACAGACTCATAACATCAGGTTCCGCGTCTTCAGAATCAGAAACAGGAAGAAAGGACCGCCGACCAACGAGGTAATGACACCGAGTTTTAACTCGCCACCGCTGGATAGTAGCTGTACCGCAATATCGGCAACCAGTAGCAAAATTGCACCCCCCAACGTACTGGCGAGAAGCAGCCGCCTTGGTTCGGAGCCAACAAAAGGCCTGATTAAATGGGGTACAACCAGGCCGATAAAACCGATATTTCCAGCCACCGAAACCGATGCTCCAACGCATGCAGCCACACCTATTACCAGTATCCATCGGAGTCGCCTTACTTCAAAGCCCATCGATATTGCGGTTTCTTCACCCAGCGTGAGCGCATTTAAAAAACGACCACAATATAAAATCAGCCCCCAGCCGACTAACACGAACGGTAGCGCAATCAATAGTTCGTTCATACTACGGTTAGCCACCGAGCCGAGTAACCAGAATACGATTTCCTGCATCGCATAAGGATTGGGCGCAAAGTTGAGCGCCAGCGCAATCAACGCACCGCCGATGGCATTGATGGCAACACCGGCGAGAATTAGCGTGACAACCGATTTACTATTACCAACCAGAGCAAATATGATCACCACCGAAGCCAGTGCACCTAACAAACCTCCCAATGGCAATGCAAACCAGGCAAAATTGGAGTAGCCAAAGTAAAATACCAGAACCGCACCAAACGCAGCGCTATTCGAGACCCCGATAATGCCGGGCTCCGCCAGAGGATTACGTAACAGGCCCTGTAGCGCGGCTCCTGCCAAACCAAGTGTTGCCCCGATGATCATCGCCAGCAATGCTCGCGGCAAGCGAATGTCGAACAGGATGAGTGAATCCATCGAGGATTCCTCTGCCAGAAAATCCATCACCGCTTTACCGATACCTATATTCACCGGGCCAACCATTAGCGCAACATAAAAAACCACACTCAGGACAATACCCAGCCCAGCCAGGAGAACCCTGTCAGGAATCGACATAAAAGTCATCGCTTCGCCGCCATATAGCCTATCGCTTCGGTCACCATCGGTCCGGCGCAGGCACGAATGCGCGACGGGATAAACAAATGATCCTGCTCATTCACAACCTTATTGAGCACTGGATGGCCGAGATATCTGCTCGCAAGTGAGTTTCGGTTATAAACGTGATTATCGAGCTGCAAGAAATCCGGCCTGGCGGCGATGACCTGTTCCAGCGAAATTTTCTTAAACCCGACTATGCCCATCTCTGCCGATAAATTACGAAAGCCTGCATGTTTCAACACATCATTTTCCAGCGTATTTGAACCTATCGTATAACCATTGGGAGAATAAATAATGGTGCTCTTCTCGGGTCGATGCGCATAACGAGCCTGTATATCAGTAATCTCCCGTTTCATCCTCGTAATGATGGCAGCCGCCCTGGCCTGATTACCCGTCCACTCGCCAAAGCGGATTAGCATTCCATATATTTCTTCTACGGTTCTCGGCAAAGTCACAAGCTTGACCTGATATCCAAGCTGACGCAGAAAGCGTGTGGTATCTCTCGCTGCAAAATGACTACCTATAATTAAATCGGGCTTATAAGGGATGATCTCTTCTACTGAAGCACTGTTGAGCGGAATATCACCCACCGCTTCCGCCATATACGACATATTCTGATCGGTAGACGATGTTGTTAATGACGCTATCTGTGAACGGCGTGCAACCATTAACAGGAGCTGGTCGGTACACAGGCCAATCGATACGATACGCTGAGGAACGGGGAGCACATTGTTCTGTGCTATCGCATTGACCGGCAGTATTAGAAGTGAACAGGCGACCGTTATTATTAATATTATCTGCTTTACTGTCATTTGGTTGATTTATACAAAATATTCGAAAGACCGGACTACCCCGGCACAGCACGCATACGTCTGGCGATAGAAGCCGATTTCATCACCCACAGAGTATTAATTGCGAGTGTACTGAGAATAATAGCACCGCCGACAAAGGTACGCAGTCCCGGTTTTTCATCCAGCACCAGCCAAACCCAGGTGGGACCGAGCACCGATTCCAGCAACAACATCAACCCAACTTCCGAGGCCGGGATATATTTCGGACCGATATACATCAACGCAGTACCCAGCGGCAGCATGTAAACTCCCATAATAATTAAATAGCCCATATCCTGCTGAGTAATCGCAAAAGGTTGTGCCAAAGGCAAAATCACCATCGCGGTCACCAGCCCCGCGACCGAAAATACCGGGAATACCGAAATCTGCGGTTTTCGCCTCACCACAGTAAACCCCGCCGCCAGAAAAAACGCCCCCGACATTGCGGCTAAATCACCATATAAAGTAGCTTCCTGACTATCACCGTCGGAACTGATAATAACAATGCCAACCGCAACCAGCAGTATTGCAACCCAGGTTCGCAGCCCAATCGACTCACGCAGCACGATAAAACCGATCAAAGCAGCGAACAATGGCGTGGTGCTCAAAATAATGAGGGTATTGGCGACACTGGTATGCGTGATAGCCGTTATAAATGAAATCGTTCCGAAGGTATAAAACACCACCATTAACAATCCATGCCTGCCAATGTTTTTGTAATGAGACCAGGTTTTATCCGGGTGCACCAGGCTGGTTAATATCCACATACCGAACGACATTAATATCGCCCGCCAGAAAATAAGCGTCCAGTGATCGGTATGAATTAATCGCGTCAACAGACCATCGGGTGAAATAATCATGACACCGAGCGCAGTGATAATGACACCTTTAAGATGTTGAGAGAGGACCGGCATAGGGCTTAAGATCGATTTTAACGAGAACCTGTGCAGACTAACTAAAGAACGATAGACGATAAAGCAGTTTTATCTAATGTGGCTATTTTCACATAAGCCTCATTTTTCTTGATTATTGAATCACCATTGCTAACATTGTTTTTTCTCTACAAATCAAGGGCATCATTATGAGTATTTCTAGCACATTACAGGCTGCAAAGTTAATGCTGATGGTCGGAATACTGTGGGTAGGTTTTTCAGCAAATCCGAATACAACCGGATTCCCTCTATTGGGTAGCGATGCAATCGCGGCTAACGGTAATGGGAATGGAGGTAATGGAGGAAACGGGAATGGTAACGGTAACGGACGCAGTGATCGTAACGATAACCCCGGCCAGGTAGCATCCGAAAATGCCAAAGCTCAAAAAGAAGAAGGGGTACATTCCGAACTTGGATTTCTGAATTCACTATCCCGTAGCATCCAGGGCATGATTAATGGTAAAGACGCCAAAATGGAAGAGTTCCGCATCCGGGACGAAGAAACAGGTGAAGTGACTGGAATCACAAATCCGGAAAGCGAAGATTGGTCGAAATCAGTTTCCTCATGGATTGGTGATCGAATAACCTCTCTGACCAATGCATTCGAAGATTTAAATGAACCAGAAAGCCACGAAACGGATAGCGACTAGATAGTCACCCACCGCAATTTTCAAGGGTCGGAGCTTAACTCCGGCCCTTCGCCACCCCCCCTCTCCGACAAGCTGAATCACCAACCGGGTCGATTGAGGATATTGAATTTGCATCGGCGGATCTAATCGCCATCTTCCGGCTCGCTACGCGCCAGCCTTACCCCGCGTTCATCGATAATCAACTCTTCATCCTGGTCGAGTACATATCGCTTGGCGCGTTCCGGCACAAACACTTTAGTCCCGGGTATGGTTTTCTTACCCTCATCTTTTTCGCTATTGAGGTTGATAATCTGCTTCCAGGTGCGCTGAAGATCATCTGCAGTGATGACAATCAGGTCACCCTCTTCACCCATTGCCAGGGCATGATCGACCGCAGGTTCTTCATCGGCAACGACCGAAATATTAGCTTCATCAACGCCTTTTTCCATTAGGTACTGCCGCACTAAACGGGGTACTTCATCGTGCCCGCGACCGCGACGATTATTATCAG
>JAOUJX010000571.1 GCA_029882955.1 Gammaproteobacteria bacterium | reverse complement strand
CATGGTGCCGTATTTAACCGCGTTGGTGCCCGAAGCCCGGGTAGCGCTCATCCCCCCGATCGAAGTATCTGCACCCGGGTCGACCGGAAAGAACAGGCCCGTATCATGCAGGTACTGGTTTAATTGGCGACGTGTTACACCGGCCTCGACGCGACAGTCTAAGTCTTCGTTATTCACTTCAATAACTGCGTTCATCTGGCTCAGGTCAATACAGATACCGCCATGCTTCGCCTGCACCTGTCCTTCTAGAGAGGTACCGGTACCGTAGGCAATGACGGGGGTTCTGGATGCAGCGCAGAGTTTTACAATTTGAGAGACTTCCTCTGTTGAATGAGCGAAACAGACCGCGTCAGGCATTTGGCAGGGATGCCAGGACTCGCCGCGTCCATGTTGTTCTCGAATATTGTCATTGATCGAAACCCGCTCACCCAGTAAATGACTCAGCTGGTCGATTAGCGCGGATAACGTTTCTTCGGGTAGTTTGGCAGTGCTTGTCATGGCGATTCCAATTGGTTAGCTGGCGTGTGGAAGTATGATCAACTGATGCAATAATTTCCAGCATGGAAATTCAACGGGATTGCGAGAAAGATTGCCTGGAGGAATGCGCGCCTACAAACTGGCAGGCGCCGATGCAGGTTGTTTTAATGACGGACATTAGCGGTGTTCCTGATATAGTTGCGTGAATGAATTTAAATCTGATTTTATGAGTTCTGTCAGCGTTAGTCTATCCGAACGACGAGACCACCCGACTCTCGGAATTGCTACTTTCGTCGGGAACCTGTTCATCATGACCCTGTTAAGTGCGATGGTGAAGCATCTATCGGTGATTTATCCACTCAGTGAGCTACTGCTGATTCGTTTCATAGCGGCTGCGCTAATGTTCTGGCTGGTATTAGCGTCGACCTATGGCTTGTCGGGCCTGCGAACCCGTCGTCCGCTGGATCATGCGATCCGTAGTTTGTCGGGGGTTAGCAGCCTGGCATTATTATATTTCTCACTAACCCGGATTCCTATCGCCGACGCTACGGCGCTTTCTTATGCGGCACCCATTTTTATTACCGTGCTATCGATATTCATACTCCAGGAAAAGATTGGATTGCGGCGCTGGCTAGCGGTGATCGCGGGTTTTATCGGTGTTCTGTTAATCGCTCAGCCGGGTGGTGCGGGCTGGAATATCGGTGTGGCGGCGGGTGCAGGCTCGGCGGTGACGGCAGCCATAGTCGCCATCTGGCTGAGGCGGCTCAGCAGTAGCGAAAAATCGGCCACTGTTGGTATTTATTACAATAGCAGCGGGACCTTAATCTGCCTGGCCTGGGTGTTATCGACCGGTGCAGTAATGCCGGTGGGTATCGATTGGCTGATATTGCTCGTATTCGGATTTCTATGCTGTGGCCAACAATGGTTATTGACGATCTCGTTTCGCTATGCCGAGGCCAGTTTGCTAGCTCCGTTTGAATACCTGGCCATGATTTTTGCTGCACTGATGGGTTATGTTTTCTGGAGTGAAGTGCCGGTGCTGACCACCTGGCTGGGTGCCATAGTTATCGCTGCGAGCGGCTTGTTTATTTTTAAACGAAAGCGACAAAGCAGAGAAGGGAATAGTGTGTAGAGGGTATCTTTTCCTCATTGCTTTCATTACTGTATTGCTATCGGGTCTGGCGATAATCTTCGGTCG
>JAOUJX010000234.1 GCA_029882955.1 Gammaproteobacteria bacterium | reverse complement strand
CTTGGTGCCGTACTGTATAGCATGGAGCAGTTAGTCGCCGAAATCGGCAATGGAAAGCAGGCCGATCTGGCAATTTTTCACGGGCTATTCACCTATATCGACCGTTTTCTAGACCGTTACCATCACCCGAAAGAGAACCACTTTTTATTTCCACGCCTGCTGAACAAGGCACCCGACATGAAAGAACTAATCGAAGAACTCGGTCGGCAACATAAAGAGGGTGAGGTTTTATTCGTCGAAATGCTCAAGGCACTATCGGCGTTCGAGTTTAGCGGTGCTGAGGAATTCGAAACCTTTCGCGACAGCGTACTCAAATATACCACCTTCGAGCGTGAACACGCCCTCAAAGAAGAACGCGAAATATTACCGCGTGCCCAGCAAGTGCTCGACGCATCAGACTGGGAAGCGATCGACACCGCCTTCGGCGAAAACGACGACCCGATGTATGGCAATCGATGGTCGGATCAGTTTTCAACACTCTTCACCAAAATTGTTAATGAGCTACCGGAGCCACTGGGGCTGGGCAAGGCTCTGGATTGAGAAAACCGCGAAGATCAAGGAGTAATTGTTATTGATATCGATCTCCCGCTAAATATCCAAAATAGCTTGCAATTCCTCTAACCACCCCTATATCACCCTGTTAGAATCCCTTCCCAACACAAACCACCAGAGGTTTTATTTTGGATCAATACAGAGGTACAACCATACTATCGGTTCGTCGCGGCGATTCGGTGGTAATCGGTGGTGACGGCCAGGTTAGTCTTGGCAATACCATCATGAAGGGCAATGCCCGAAAAGTACGGCGCCTGTATAAAGACCAGGTCATCGCTGGTTTTGCCGGCGGTACTGCCGACGCTTTTTTGCTATTCGAACTGTTCGAAAGCAAACTCGAAAAACATAACGGGCAGATGGTGCGCGCCGCTGTCGAACTGGCCAAAGACTGGCGTTCGGATAAAATGCTGCGCCGACTCGAAGCCCTGCTCTGCGTCGCCAACCAGGAGGCTTCTTTGATTATTTCCGGCAACGGCGATGTCATCGAACCGGAAGACGATCTCATGGCCATCGGTTCCGGCGGCGCCTTCGCACAGGCCGCAGCACGGGCAATGCTCGACACCACCGAAATGGGCGCCCGCGACATCGTGAAGAAGGGCCTGGAGATAGCCGGGCAGATCTGTATTTACACCAATCTCAACCATACTTTTGAAGAACTCAACTACGGCGAATCCTAACGTGGACAGCAACTTAATTTACCAGTCTCCGATGACTCCGCGTGAAATTACGCAGGAACTCGACAAGCATATTATCGGCCAGGATAACGCCAAGCGCGCGGTCGCCATTGCCCTGCGTAACCGCTGGCGGCGCCAACAGGTAAGCGAGGAATTACGTAACGAAATTACGCCCAAAAACATCCTCATGATGGGCCCTACCGGGGTCGGTAAAACCGAAATCGCGCGGCGCCTCGCACGCCTGGCGAATGCACCGTTCATCAAGGTCGAAGCCACCAAGTTCACCGAAGTCGGCTACGTCGGTCGCGATGTCGAATCGATTATCCGTGACCTCGTCGATGTTTCGGTGAAAGACATGCGCGAAGCCGAAGTCGCCCGCGTGCGTCACCGTGCCGAAGATGCCGCCGAAGAAAGAATACTCGACGCATTATTGCCCAGGCCTAATGATTTCCAGCAGGAGGCCGATGACACGTCAGCCAATACAAGGCAGAAATTCCGTAAGATGCTGCGCGAAGGCAAACTCAACGACCGGGAAATTGAAATCGACCTCGAACTTCCCAGCGTCGGTGTAGAAATTATGGCGCCACCGGGTATGGAAGACATGACCAACCAGTTACAGGGTTTATTCCAGAACATCGGGAGTCAGAAAACCCGGACGCGCAAATTACGCGTCGAGGAAGCACTCAAACTGCTCACCGACGAAGAAGCGGCAAAAATGATAAACCAGGAAGAGCTGAAACTCACCGCACTGGAAAATGCCGAACAGAACGGCATCGTCTTCATCGATGAAATCGACAAGGTTGCCAAACGCCAGGAAACCAGCGGTGCCGATGTCTCCCGCGAGGGTGTACAACGCGACCTGCTGCCCCTGGTTGAAGGCTGCACGGTCTCGACCAAGGCCGGCATGATCCAGACCGATCACATCCTTTTCATCGCTTCTGGTGCTTTTCACCTGTCCAAGCCCAGCGATTTAATCCCGGAACTCCAGGGTCGCCTGCCCATACGTGTCGAACTCTCAGCGCTGACAGTAGGTGATTTTATTCGCATACTGAGCGAGCCCAATGCCTCACTTACCGAGCAGTATACCGCGCTCATGGAAACCGAAGGCGTGCACCTGACTTTCACCGAGGATGGCCTCGCCCGCATCGCCGAAGTCGCCTGGCAGGTGAACGAAAAACAGGAAAATATCGGTGCTCGACGCTTGCATACGGTGATGGAACGCCTGCTCGAAACCGTGAGCTTTGAAGCCTCGGACATGGTCGAAGAGCAGGTCAAAATTGACGCTGATTACGTCAACGAGCATCTCGGGGAACTGTCCCTCGAAGAAGATTTGAGCCAGTACATCCTTTAAACGAACCCGAACGCAGAAATGTCACATTTAAAACCCACAGAAATAAATTTTCACAAACTATCTCGCGTGCTCGAACTCAGTTTCGACGATGGTACTAATTTCAAATTACCCACCGAATACTTGCGCGTCTACTCACCTTCGGCAGAAGTGCAGGGGCACGGACCCGGGCAGGAAAAGTTACAGCTCGGCAAAGAAGATGTGAATATCACACATATCGAACCCGTCGGTCACTACGCACTCAAACTGGTTTTCGACGACAACCACGATTCTGGTCTATTCAGCTGGGACTATTTATACAGCCTGGGCAATCACTACGAAGAGAACTGGCAACGCTATCTTGAGCGGCTTGCAGAAGCGGGTTACGAGCGGAAAATAGATTAAATTCACGGGCGTAGTAATTTACGCCCCTACCTGAAAACCGTTACTTCTGCTATGGTTCGCCTGTCATTCACATCTCAAATAGCCCGTGCCAAAGGAATCCACCACACATTTCGGTTTTAACCAAATCCCTACCGAGGAAAAACAACGGCGTGTCGCCGATGTCTTTGATTCGGTAGCCAGTAATTACGACCTCATGAACGATGTTTTGTCCTTCGGCGTTCATCATTTGTGGAAGCGGTTTACCCTCGAACTCTGCGGCCTGCGACCCGGGCACCGAGTCCTCGACCTTGCCGGAGGTACCGGTGATCTGGCAATAAAACAGGCCAAAGCTGTCGGCGAAACCGGACAGGTCTTTCTCGGTGATATCAATGCCGCGATGCTGCAACAGGGTCGCGATCGAGTTATCGATAAAGGTCTCAGTGGCCGCATCAAACCGATACAGTGTAATGCCGAAATACTGCCATTTGCCGATAACTCGCTGGACTGTATAAGCATCGCCTTCGGCTTGCGCAATGTCACCGATAAAGGCAAGGCACTGGCTTCCATGCAACGGGTTTTAAAACCCGGTGGCAGACTCTGTGTACTCGAATTTTCACACCCGATTTATGAACCACTGGAAAAAGTCTACGAATTTTACTCCTTCAAAATCCTACCCAAACTGGGTGAGTGGATTGCCAAAGACCGCGACAGCTATCAATACCTGGCCGAGTCGATTCGTATGCACCCCGATCAGGAAACGCTAAAACAAATGATGCTTGAAGAAGGTCATTTTGACGAAGTCGGGGTATACAACCTCAGCGGTGGTATCGTCGCCCTCCACCGTGCCTTCAAATACTGAACAAGTTTTTACCATGTTTCCATTACCCAACCCCTTACTCGCCCTGGCCGAAATAGGCAGCAACCGCTTGCTCGCGCTAGACCCGGCGATTATCCAGCGTTGCGTCGGCTTGCAAGGGCGTTGCATTGCCATCGAATTCACCGACCTGGAACTTACCCTATACTGCCACCCGGGCAACTGGGGCATACGCCTGAGTCAGGAAGCGCCCCCAGGTGAAGTCGACGCAACCATCGCGGGCCGGCTGTTCGCGTTACTTAATTTGAGCATCGAAGACGATAAAATCAGCACTTCGATTCGTGAGCGCGTCAGCATTAACGGTGATGCACGAGTCGCTCAGCAAATGCAGAAAATATTCACCGACATCGATATCGACTGGGAAGAAGTCCTGGCGCAATACACTGGCGACGTGTTGGCTGTCCAGATCCACCAGCAGGCAAGAAAAACCGCCCGATTCGTACAGCAGGGGTTAAATTCTCTAATGCAAACCAATAGCGAATACCTGCGCGAAGAAGCTCGAATGACCCCTCACCAGGCTGAGTTCGAACGATTTCAGAACGAGGTCACCACCATTAAATACGATGTCGACCGGGCCGAAGCACGTATCCGCCAATTGTCCAGAATCCTGAAAGACAACGGGAAAATATGAGCACACTGCGACGCCTGCTGGTTATCAATTTCACTCTGGCGCGCTACGGGCTGGATCAGATTCTCTCGCCTCTGCCTTTTTTCCGCCACCTGCGCTGGTTAAGCTGGGTAAACCCGTTTAACTGGTTCCGCAGCAGTCAACTCTCAAAGGCCGAGCGCTTGCGCCTCTGCATCGAAGCACTCGGGCCGATTTTCATCAAGTTCGGGCAAATGCTATCGACCCGCCAGGATTTACTCCCCGATGAAATTTCCGCCGAACTGGCGAAGCTACTCGATCAGGTACCGCCTTTTCCATTGGCGCAGGCACGTGACATTCTCGAACAGCAACTCGGTATGCCGGTCGACGAAGCATTTTCATCCTTCGACGACAATGTACTGGCTTCTGCATCGATAGCACAGGTTTATGCCGCCACCCTCAGTAGCGGCGAAGAAGTAGTGGTCAAAATTGTCCGGCCAGATATCGAGCTACGTATCCAGCGAGACGTCGGGGTAATGAAAATGCTGGCGGGAATGGCCGATCGCTACTGGAGCGAAGCGAGTCGTGTCAAGCCGCTCCAGGTTGTAGAAGAATTCGAAAAGACCATTATAAATGAACTCGATCTGGTGCGCGAAGCCGCCAACGCCAATGAACTACGCCGCCATTTTGAAGGCTCGGCGGATTTATATGTGCCACAGGTTTACTGGGATTACTGCAAGGCCAGGGTCATGGTGATCGAACGTATTCGAGGCATACCCGTGTCCGATATCGAACAATTGAGAGCGAATAATATCGACCTCAAAGTCCTTTCGCGCAAAGGAGTCGAAGTATTTTTCACCCAGGTTTATCGGCATAATTATTTTCATGCAGACATGCATCCAGGCAATATTTTCGTCTCCCCGGATCATCCCGACGACCCGCAGTACATAGCCGTCGATTTCGGCATCATGGGCTCGTTATCGACTTCCGATCAACGCTATCTGGCGGAAAATTTCGTCGCCTTCTTCAATCGCGATTATCGCCGCGTAGCGGAATTACACGTCGATTCAGGCTGGGTTGACCCGGATACTCGCATCGACGATTTCGAAGCGGCTATCCGCGCGGTCTGCGAGCCACTGTTTCAGCGGCCACTGGCACAGATTTCCTTCGGCCATTTATTGCTGCGCCTGTTCCAGACCGCACGTCGCTTTAATATGGAAATTCAGCCTCAGCTATTGTTATTGCAGAAAACCCTGTTGCACATCGAAGGCCTTGGCAGACAGCTAGATCCCGACCTGAATCTCTGGGATACCGCCAAACCTTTTCTCGAACGCTGGCTTAGCGAACAGCTCGGTGCCCGCGCACTGATCAAGGGCTTTAAGAAAAACCTGCCCTATATCGCAGAAAACCTGCCCGATCTACCTCAGCTAGCCTTCAAAACCCTGCATAAAATTGCCAACGACGAACTCACCTTCGAACTACAGTCGAAACAACTGGATGCAATTCGAGCGGAGATTCGTCAAGCTAACCGGCGCAGCATTCGCGTTATCATCGGCTGCAGCTTCATCGTTAGCGCCAGCATTATCGCCGGGCTTGACGGCCTTGCCCCGGTGATGGTGGGGGGTGGGCAGTTCTTAACCCCGTTGGTCAGCCTGGCTTTGGGAATACCGGGTATTTACCTACTGGTAAGTCGCAACCGGTAGGGGCTATTAGCGTAGCGTTATAAAAGCAAAATGCTGCAGGTTTCTACCTATTGCCAATTAATTTTGAACGTAAATTTGAGGCGTTCTGCAGATATGGCAAACGTTGTCGGGCAGCCCTGAGTGACTGTAAGTCCAGTTCGGCTGAAATGAGGATTTCGTTACTACCGGCGCGAACAGCATCCTCACCATTCGGTGCGACGATACAGCTTCCGCCATAGTAAGTCATATTATTCTCCGTCCCGGCATGATTGGCATAGATTAACCAGATGCCATTTTCGAAAGCTCGAGTCGGCACCAGCTTATCTGCCACCACCCCCCAGTTGTGAGCCAGAGCTGTCGGCACGATGACTATTTCTGCTCCGGCCTCTGAAGCGGCGCGTACCGACTCCGGGTATTCAACGTCATAACAGACTAAGAAGGCGCATTTGAAGCCATTCAGGTCAAACAAGGTTAATTGCTGACCTTCTTTGAAGTAGCGTGCTTCGAAGCCTGGCGGTAGCAGCAATTTGCGATGATTAGCGAGAAGCTTTCCATTGCTGTCTATACACAGTGCCGAATTATAAATACCTGCAT
>JAOUJX010000233.1 GCA_029882955.1 Gammaproteobacteria bacterium | reverse complement strand
GGGCGATAACTGTAGCCGAGTACGACCTCGGTAAAATCACCATCGAACAAATCGCCCAGTGAACTCTTACTCTGCGAAAAATTCGCTTTTGCAATGAAACGCCAGTCAGGATTCATCTGGTACTTCAAATTATTCTTCCACAAATTGGTTTCGCGCTTTGACACCGTCGCATCCAGGTTTTCAGTCTCGTCGACCCGGTATTCCAGTGCCGAACTGAATACTGTGTCGCCAAAATTATATCCCGCGTTAACGCCAAAGGCGCTACGCTTTGTTTCGGCAGCAGTTATGTTGTCTTCAAGAGTTCCTGCTTCCAGACTGGCGCCATAATTCCAGCGTTCATCGGCAATATAGTCGATACCGAAAGCATGCGTCAGGCCGGTCGGGACATCTCCGTGGCTGTAACGCTCCTCGGCATAAACACTGGTGGTATCGCTGAAACGACTGCGCACGCCAGTATTCCAGTTACCCTGTCTTGAGCGCAGTCCATTGTCAGTACGATTATTTTCCAGGCTATAGGCGCTATAGACATTGGTCAGGTCTGATACCAGGTACTCTGTGCCCGCCCTGATGCCATTACCCAGGCTACCGGCCGACAACTCACCATTCAACGTCAGGCGATCTGAATAGCGCAGACTGCCACCGGCACCGACACGATTGTTGTCTTCCCGGGTACCGTCCTTTGTAGCGGTGGCCTGCGCAAAGCCATAGGCGGTCCAGTTAGTTTTTGAGTCGTAATACGCTTCAGCCGCCAGATCCAGACGATCACCCTGCTTTTGTGTGGCAGGCACCAGGGCGGAGTGATCTTCGCGCGTATCGAAGCGTCCACCGCCGCTATAGCGCCAGTTTTCTGTCGCCTGATAAGAAGTGGAGACATCGAGTGATTCGGTCTTTAGACCCAGGTCCTGATCGCGCCTGTCGAGTTTCACATCCAGATCCCATTGCTCGTTCAACTCAGTATTATAGTGAGTGCCGAACAACGACAAATCAGTTTCGGTTAAATGGCCCGGGGCCGAAAAACCAGCCTTGCTTTCCTGTAGATAAAAGTTGGCTCGTCCTTTGCCGGCAACAATGACGTCGTTGATCAGAAAACTACCTTCCAGTCGATAGGCATTGCTTCTGGCGTCCGGGTCACGAGCCGCCGCCAGTTCATCGAAACTGAATCCACCATCGATGGAACTCAGCGTATCTGCGCCAGCGCCTTTGGTACCGACCACTTCTAATCGCGCCCAACTGTCAATGCTATACCGGTAGGTCATATCGATACCCTGCAGCTCATTGTTCTGCGCGTCCTGTTCCTGAGCACTCAACGTTGTACCCAGTTTTACCTGGTCGTTCAGCCAGAACTGCGCCCGCCCACCGGTAGCTAGTGTATCAATCTCATCAAAGCCCGGGGTGTATTCGTATCGAGCCACCAGATAGGCCGGGTTACCGCTAATCGAGTTTTCTGATACCAGCAAATTGTCGTCGGCTGTCGAGGCCAGTGGTTGAGCTAGTAAAATACGGCCCTGTATATAATCGAAGTCATAATCTATGGCTGGCACGAGATTTTTGGCGCTGATGACAATACCCGAGTGTTGGTCACGCACTTCAAGTCTCAGGCGTTCCGATCCTGTTAATACATCCTGATTGCGGAGGAAATACAGGGAACCTCCGGTACCCCTGAATTCCTCTCTTCCCGCGATAGTACCCGGATCAGCAGCGAAACCGTCCAACTCGAAGCGCTGCTCACCGAAACTGGTGTAGTCTTCCGCTTCGTAATGAACATTCAGGCCGTACAATCCACGATCAACCTGTGCCAGTGTCGTATCCAGATAATCTATGGTGAAATTACCGAGGATGCCATAGTCGTTATGACGCTTTAATTTTGCATACCACTTGCCTGAAGTTGGCGCACGTTCTTCCAGCGTCGAATCATCGCCAAAGGTTGGATAATACAAATCTGGATCCAGCCGTCTTAAAAGGGCTCGTGGATCCTTGTCGAGGAAATTAGTGAATAGCTCATCAACCGGCCCTTCCTGGGTGTCGGCACTACTGGTGAGGTGCCAGCCGTCACCGAATTTACCTTCGACGTAATAAGCGAAGCGACCGCTCACACTGCTGTCATTATTAAATTCATTTGCGTCCTGGGTAACCAGACTGGCCGGACCAGAAGTATCATCCTGTTTGAGCGTGAGGTCGCCTATACCGACATAAAACCAGTCACTACCTCGAAAGCTTAGATCTCTCAAATACAGTTCGCCATTACCCTCGTTATCGAGCACGGCAACTTCCACGGTGTGCATGCCTTCGGGAAACATTTCTTCAGTCACAAATTCACCATTTTGATTGACAGGAACTTTTTTCCCGGCCAGCCAGACCGTGTGATTTTCGGGGATGCTTTTACCGGTCACGGTGATCGTGCCGCCCTCGGTTGCTATTTGCTGAGTAGACAGATGGTTTTCGCCGTAGCCTGCTAATAATTGCCGGTCGACCTCATCACCATCACTAATGACTGCCCGTGTACTGGCATCGGCTTTTTCATCAAGCTCATTAACCACCCACAGCGGCAGAGCAGTCGATTCGTCATAGCGTCCTTTATTATCATAAACCCGCAATACATAAACCAACCTTCTTACAGCACCATCCACTTCGGCAAAATCAGCCGCCCAGCTCGCACGGTTATTATCATCAAGCAGCACTATAGCCAGCGGTTCCGAACGTAACGGCTGATCAAGGTTGAACAACCTGACTTCGGCTTTCTCAATAAAATTGTCGTAATTACTGTACATCTTAAAATGCACTGTATTTTCCTGTGTCGCTGTCTCCTCGATATCCTGATAACGTATGGTGTTTGGCCAGGCAGTAATATTAAGCCGCGGCTTGTTTTGCATTCGATTAAATTTAAACCGAACATCTGCCGCCTCAAGAGCAACATCGGTACATCGCTGTATATCTTCCGTATGCCGGTAAGGATCGAATAGCGGATCACCATCGACAGTGATTCGCATCAGGTTCAATGCATAAGGGTTCTGTGTTTCTGATTCTCTCTCTATTCTCTCTACCAGTAAATTTTCCTGATCTTCGAGTAATGCCAGTTCGTCGTATAATACTTTAACCTCGACCCGCGAGCCTTCAAGCTGAATGAACCCGGTGCTGATAACATCCTCAGAGTGGACAAAGCCCCGACCATCGTACTCGACCTGTTTATCGGTCAAATTCATTTCTTTTTGTATTACTTCCATCGCTCGTCTTGCGCGCGAACGCGACAGACCGATATCGTCTCCATAGACGGCAGCAAGACGCCGATCTAGTCGTTCATTATTGGTATAGCCAATAAAGCTGAGACGTACATTCGTTTTATCTTTGAGTTCCTGCATGATTTGCAATAATCGCTCGCCATAGCCAGGAGGAATAATGGGATCACCTTCTTTGTAGCGTATCGCTCTGATCGGGCCGGACGGTGGATCATAAGTGCGGGTTATAATTTCTGAACCCGCAGCTTCTGGGCAGGCCTGCGGCCCATCGCTAACTTCACCGAAGGGATCGTCATACCAGAATTCGACCTCAACACGGCGGTTAAGTGAACGACCTTTTTCAGAGTTATTCGAGGCCACCGGAAATTTCTGACCCTTGCCACTACTGCTGACTGCTTCATTTGGCAGTGACAGCCTGTCCTGCACTTCGAGCATGACGTAACGTGCCCGAGCCTTTGAGAAATTTTCGTGACTACCGTATATACGTTTTTCCGCATTGGCCAGCGGCATATTGTCGGTATGTCCGACAAAACGAATTTCGAGTTTACTTTTATTGTCCAGATTTCCCAGGGTTTCACGGATTTGACGGATGAACTGTTCCGAGACACCGCTTTGACCGGCTTCGATACGATATGGTTTCACCAGGTTTTGTAACCGTACCCGCCGGGCACTACCGTCTTTATAGGATAGTTTACAGACGGTTTCGGCTCGACAGACTTTAATTCGGTTAAGATTTTCACCCGGGATGACCACCTGTTTTTCGACAACTTTTTCAGCTATTTCGTCGTACCAGACCTGTACTTCGACTCGCCGGTTTTGACGCTTGCCCGCTTCGTTATCATTACTGGCAATCGGTTGTGATGCCCCTACACCATCAAACGAAACCGCATCGGGAGCCAGGTTGAGCTGACGCTGGAAATACTCGGCGGTAGTCTGAGCCCGGTGTCTGGATAGTCCTACATTATCGATATATTGTGCCCTGAGCTCTCCACTCAACTTATCGGCATCACTGTGTCCGACAAAATGCACACGGACGTTCTGACGATTTTTCATTTCATTTAAAATCGTTCTCAGTTGCTCGATATAGCTTTCGGGAATGTCTACCTGACCCGATCTGAATCCAATGGCAGGGACAGCATCTTTCAGCTTGATGGTATCGACTTCTTTTTCTAATACCTTCTGGATTTCAATTTTGTCTTCCTGTTTTGGCTGAAACAATGTTTCATCCTGTACCCATAGCGTAAATTCAAGATTAGGAGGGTAGTGTTGCTCGGTGGCCTGGCCCAGGGGGTAATCCTCTATTTGTACCGGCATCTGCCTGGTTTTTCCCTCTGGATTTTCGCTCAGGTCATACCAGCTCTCGGCATAGGCTGTTTGCGAGACCGTCAGTATCGCCGCGACTAAACTGTATTTAAATGATTGAACTGGCATCAGTCGAACCTCAACCTGTCCGAAGGATGACCTTTACGCCAGAACACTTCTTTTTCTATGGTCAGTTTGTAACAGCAGTTTAGCTCCCGCCATCGATCACTGAGCGAATCGCTAATGTTATCCAGTCGACTTCTGACTTCAGACTCGGTTTCATTTTCGGCCAGATAAGACAGCCGTAAAACCGATGGTGCCTTTTCCAGTTCTTCGATCAACATATCGAGGCGGGACAGCCATTGTGGCCGCAATTCAACCGAATCCGGTTCGAAGACACCAGCCGCCAGATCCAGCCTGACCACGCGGTGAATGGCGGCGCCGAAATTGAACTTCATCATTTTACCGCGCGTAGCTCGTTGCACTCTCGGGTTCTCGGTGGTGATTCGATAACCGCTTGGTAGTGTGCGGTCGTCGACTTTCATGATGAAGTTAGAGCCACGAATTTCGTTCGCTATCATTGCGCAGGTAATATGGAATCGACCCGCAAAGTCAGTGGTTACCCGCAGTCCTCTGGCCGTCACCACCTGGACCCCGGCGAGGCCGGGTTCACCATCGTCCTGGTTGCCATTCAGGTTTTTATCCTCGAAGACCTTACCGATAATATCGGTGCAATCGAAAGTCGGGTCGGGAACAATTCTGACCGTTGCCGAGGCGATACCCGAGGCATCGCCACCGCTAATTGAATTGACCGCACGTGCGATATTGACGTATTCCCCTTCGCTTACGCCCGAACCGGGAATTAGCAATAGTTTTATAACCAGCGTTTGGTTCGCGCCAAGATTAATATTCGTCCAGGTCAATTCACGGCCATTAATCAGTGGTTCGACCGATTGCCCGTCAACACTGGATGAGCCCGTGACATATTTAAAGCCTGCGGGAAAGTTATCGACGATATTTAAATCATACAGTGAAATACCCGTCGAGCTACTCAGGGTAAGGGTATAAGGCACTAGCTGGCTACGAGTGACACTGGACAACCCGGCCTGTTTTGTCAGTGATACCACGCCCGTCGACAGCGAATCTACCGGAATGTGGTTGTTATAAATCTGGTCGGTAGAAGGCGTGCTATCGAAAATAAATTTCAGATAGTAATCTGTGCCTGCGGTTCTTGGCGCGATAGAGGCATCTGGTTGGAATGGGCTAGCGCTATTTTCACAATGTTGCGTCGTGGCAGGCACTCTATCCTGTGCCGTTGCTGGACAGGCAGGTACATCCTCGGCTGCCCCTGTGACTGGATTCACCGGTGGAATAATGACAGAAGTGGTACCCAGAAACCCTGTGGCTGGTGGCTGAATTTGAATTTCATATTCATCACCGACATCGCAGCGAGCCGGATCACTGAAATTAAGATCGAATTTATAATAACCATCGGCTATGGTGACCTGGTTCTGATGGTTTGGATCGTCGAAACAGGTTGCTGGCACCAGCTGGTTACTACGGGTCTGGTTGACCATGCTCAGACGCACACCGGCAACCGGGGTTCGCAACACCGAGTCGTAGACGATACCGTTCGGCTGCCTCGGTAAATTCAGGTTTTGCAGGCTAGCACCGGAAGCGGCAAAGATATCGGTAATTCGTTGTGGCCCATCGGTGAAAGCCGAATTGGCATTACCCGTTGTGGCGCTGGTCGCAGTAGCACCCGGCGCAACGTATCTCAGCTCATAACCGGAACTGCCGAGCGCCGTATTTGGCGCAAGCCCGGTGAACTGAAAGGCACCGCTGGCATCGCTCAACGTACTCGATTGCAAAGCATTGTCCCGATACAGCTGCACTGTCCAGCCCGCCAGCAGGTCTTCACCAGCCTCCGCTAAGTTATCGAAGTCAATATCCAGCCATATTAATCCGTTCAGTGCGGCCGAACCCGGTATGCCACCGACGTCGATATCCACCGAAGCAGTGTCGCTACCTGAGGCCCAGGTGACCTGGCCGATATTGGTAATAGTCGTTCCCTCTACCAGTGCGAGGTCGAGCACCACACGGAAGCGCAGTTCAGCAACCTCACCCGGCGGCAACGCACCGTAGACCGCCGAATAATCCCCGGTCAATATCGGGTC